>NZ_PNCP01000024.1:0-94791 GCF_005886115.1 Pseudoalteromonas sp. S4492 | reverse complement strand
AGCGGAACGTTTAGAACAAGAGCGCATTGCTGCTGAAAAAGCACAAGCGGAGCGCTTAGAGCAAGAACGTATCGCGGCAGAGAAAGCAGAAGCGGAACGTTTAGAGCAAGAGCGTATCGCGGCAGAAAAAGCAGAAGCGGAACGTTTAGAGCAAGAGCGTATCGCGGCAGAAAAAGCACAAGCAGAGCGTTTAGAGCAAGAGAAAGCTGCTCAAGCCGCTGCTGAAAAACCTAAGAAAGAAGGTTTCTTTGCACGTCTTAAAAAAGGTCTATTAAAAACTCGCGTTAATATCGGTTCTGGTTTTGCGTCTATATTTAGCGGTAAGAAAATTGACGATGAGTTATTTGAAGAACTAGAAACACAATTACTGACAGCCGATTTAGGTGTTGATACAACAATGAAGTTGATTGATAACCTAACCGATGCAGCCGATCGTAAGCAGTTAAAAGATGGCGATGCTTTATACGAGTTAATGAAGCAAGAAATGGCAAGTATGCTTAAAACCGCTGAGCAGCCGTTGGTTGTAAGCGGTGAGAAAAAGCCATTTGTTATCTTAATGGTGGGTGTAAATGGTGTAGGTAAAACCACCACGATTGGTAAATTAGCGAAGCAGTTCCAAAACGAAGGTAAGTCAGTGATGCTTGCTGCGGGTGATACCTTCCGTGCTGCAGCGGTTGAACAGCTGCAAGTATGGGGTGAGCGTAATAGCATTCCTGTGATTGCTCAACATACAGGTGCAGACAGTGCGTCAGTGGTTTTTGATGCATTTCAGGCGGCAAAAGCCCGTAATGTTGACGTGTTAATCGCCGATACAGCAGGGCGCTTGCAAAATAAAGATAACCTAATGCAAGAGCTTGAAAAAATTGCCCGTGTAATGAAGAAAATTGACCCAGATGCACCGCATGAAGTTATGTTAACTATTGATGCAGGTACAGGTCAAAACGCAATTAGCCAAGTTAAATTATTTAATGAATGTGTTGGTTTAACGGGCATTACTTTATCTAAACTAGATGGTACCGCTAAAGGTGGTGTGATTTTCGCCGTTGCAGATAAATTTAATATCCCAATTCGTTACATCGGTGTTGGTGAAGGTATTGATGATTTACGTACTTTTAATAGTAGTGACTTTATTGATGCACTATTTAGCCAAGACGAGGATGACGCATAATTAACTAAAGGGAGCTTGCTCCCTTTTTCGCTGCAAGATGATTGATAACTAAAATGATAAATTTTCAGCAAGTCAGTAAAACATACCCAGGCGGCCATCGTGCCCTTGAAAAAGTCAGCTTTCATATCAAGCCTGGCGAACTGGCCTTTTTAACCGGGCACAGTGGTGCAGGTAAAAGTACCCTATTGAAGCTTATTAGCTTGATGGAGCGCCCATCGGCAGGGCAGGTGCTTATTAATGGTGTTGATTTGAATGCGGTTAAATCACGCCAGATCCCTTATGTACGCCGCGATATTGGTATCATCTTTCAGAATCACCGCTTACTAGAACGTTACTCTGTGTTTGATAATGTTGCCTTACCTTTAATTATTGAAGGCACGCACCACAAGCAAATAGCTAAACGTGTTCACGGTGCGCTTGATAAAGTTGGGTTACTTGATAAAGCGAAGTGTAATCCAGCAACCTTATCAGGTGGTGAGCAGCAGCGTGTTGGTATTGCTCGTGCTATCGTCAATTCACCGCCAATTCTATTAGCTGATGAGCCAACCGGTAACTTAGACCCTGAGCTTTCAATGGACATATTACGTTTATTCGAAGACTTTAATAATCATGGCACAACCGTACTGATTGCAACCCATGACATTGGCTTAATTGCGCGTATGCGTTATCGCAGCCTAACACTGAAAGATGGCCGTATGATTGACGATCCGTTAGCTGAGGGGGCACTATGAGTTTATTGTTTAAAAGCCGCAACAGCCAAAACGAACGTCAGAAAAAGTCATTTTTAGCAGCGCCTTATTTCTTCTTTATTAATCTTATTCGTCAAGGTGTGCATAGCTTAGGTGAAATGTGGCGAACACCTCTTGCTTCATTGATGACCATTGCCGTATTAGGATTAAGCTTAACGCTGCCAGCGACACTTTATTTAGTGGTTAAAAATGTCTCGCAAGTAAGCACTGGCTTTGAAGATGCAGCAGAGATTTCGTTGTTCGTAAAAGAAACTATGAGCGAACAACAAACACAAACCTTAGTTAAGCGTTTAGCACTCTACCCTGAAGTAGATAAAGTGGAGTTTGTATCAAAGGGCGACGCCCTCACTGAATTTAAACAAGTATCAGGATTTGGCCAAGCACTTGAATATTTAGATGCGAACCCGTTACCAGATGTTGTTATTGTTACACCGACAGCACGATACCGTCAGCCAAATACAGCAAAGCAATTACTGCAAAAGCTTGAAGCCGAAAGAGAAGTTGATTTTGGTAAACTCGATATTGCTTGGCTTGAGCGATTAAATGCACTTTTAAGTTTATTAAAAGAAAGCGTGATCACCATTGCTCTACTATTATTAACCTCCGTCACCCTGATCATTGGTAATACTATCCGCTTATCAATCATGGATAAGAAAGATGAAATTCAAGTGATGAAGTTAGTAGGGGCGACAAACACCTTTATTCATGCGCCATTTTTATGGACAGGGATTTGGTACGGTATTATTGGCGGTTTGTTCTCTTTTATTTGTGTTGCATTAATGATGTGGTGGCTTGGTGCTGCTGTAAGTGATGTTGCGGGTGTTTATGAAACCAGCTTTGACTTAATTGGTTTAACACTCTCAGAGTTTGGCATTTTAGTCGCGCTTGCAACAGGCTTAGGATTTGTTGGTTCTTACCTATCAGTTAACCGCTACATAAAAGAAATTGAACCCGATAAAGTGTAATACCAATCGACTTAAGAATTTAACCAATCTAGCGAGCTAAATAAAGCGCTAACTGCGTTATAAATTTTTCATGTAGAACTACTATATGTCAAAATATATGCCTTGTTATCACTTCATTTATCTGTCGCTATAATTGGTCAGTAACTTAACACGATTGGTATGAATTTTTTGTTACACTGCTCTTTTAGCGATAAATAGTAGTCGCTGTTAATTTATCAAAATATCACTCCAAGCTAGAATTCATCGCTTATTCAGCGTGTTAGCGTAGACTAAAAATAGATACAAAAACCACTTGATTTGAACTTTAAAAAAGTTTTTAATTGAAGTTAGCACTCTCGCTTAAAGAGTGCTAAGATGGTTTCAAATGTTTATCACTGAGGTGAAAAATGAGTAAAGATTTATACGCAATGGCACTTACTGCAGGTCAACAGAGCGCAAGTATGGACGGCTACCTTCAAGCGGTTAGCACTATTCCTATGCTTGATGCAGAGAAAGAAAAGCAGTTGGCGACACGTCTTCAGGAAGAAGGTGATCTTGAAGCTGCGAAGCAACTCATTATGTCGCATCTACGCTTTGTTGCTCATATTGCGAAAAGCTATTCAGGTTATGGCTTACCGCAAGCTGATTTAATTCAGGAAGGTAACATTGGTCTGATGAAAGCGGTAAAACGTTTCGACCCAAGTGTAGGTGTTCGCTTAGTTTCATTCGCAGTACACTGGATCAAAGCCGAAATTCATGAATACGTACTTAAAAACTGGCGTATCGTGAAAGTTGCAACAACAAAAGCGCAACGTAAATTATTCTTCAACCTACGTAAAAACAAAAAGCGTTTAGGTTGGTTTAACCAAGCAGAGGTTAGCACCGTTGCTAATGAGCTAGGTGTAAGTGAAAAAGAAGTACGTGAGATGGAATCACGTATGAGTGGTCAAGATATGGGCTTTGACTTAACGGGCGACGACAATGACGACGCACCGACAAGCACATACTCGCCAGTACAGTATTTAACAGATGGCAGTGCTGACCTTGCTGATGATATCGAAGAACAGCAATGGCAAGAACAGTCTCATGCACGTTTATTCAGCGCGTTAAAAACCCTTGATGAGCGCTCACAAGACATCGTAAGTGCGCGTTGGTTAGCTGACGACAAAGCAACACTGCAAGAGCTTGCTGAAAAGTATAACGTTTCTGCAGAGCGTGTTCGCCAGCTAGAAAAAACAGCGATGAAAAAGCTGCAATCAGCAATGAGCTAATAGCAATCGCTATAGCAAACCATCTTTAGTAGACTACAAAGCCTCGCAAATGCGGGGCTTTTTGTTTTAAAGGACGCGGTATGTCACAGATTGATTATCAACAAGTATTAGATGAAATCACAA
Organism: Pseudoalteromonas sp. S4492; assembly: GCF_005886115.1. Taxonomy (NCBI): domain Bacteria; kingdom Pseudomonadati; phylum Pseudomonadota; class Gammaproteobacteria; order Alteromonadales; family Pseudoalteromonadaceae; genus Pseudoalteromonas; species Pseudoalteromonas sp. S4492. Next base: position 90,536 of record NZ_PNCP01000024.1, on the reverse strand, counting down.
GAGAAGTTCAACCATTACTGAGCCAAGGTAAGGTTGCTGATTATATTCCTGCGCTTGCAGAGGTTGAGCCAAACCAGTTCGCTATTGCGATTCATACAGTGGATGGGCAAACCTATTGTGCGGGTGATTGTGGTGCGCGATTCACGATTCAATCTGTGTCTAAGGTAATGACCTTAACCTTAGCACTTCAACGTTATGGTGATGAGCTGTGGCAACGAGTTGGTAAAGAGCCTTCAGGCACTGCTTTTAACTCTCTTACACAGCTTGAATTTGAACAAGGCATACCACGCAACCCGTTCATCAACGCTGGTGCGATTGTTACCTGTGATGCTTTATATAGCCGTTTATCTGCACCGATGCATTCAATGCTTGAGTCATTTCGTCAGTTATCAGGGAATGCTCAGGTTGTTATTGATAAGAAAGTGGCAAATTCTGAGTATGAGTTTCGTCATCGTAATGCCGCGATGGCGCATCTAATGAAGTCATTCGGCAACTTTAATAATGAAGTGGATGATGTGTTATGGGCCTATTTTAACTTCTGTGCTATTGAACTGAACTGCGTAGAATTAGCAAAAGCTTACAATTACCTTGCTAATCAAGGCAAAGATGCCAACGGCAATAAAGTGTTGAGTGCAAGGCAAAATAAACAACTAAACTCGTTATTGTTTACCAGTGGTTTATACGATGCTGCAGGGGATTTTGGCTACCGAGTTGGCATGCCGGGTAAGTCAGGGGTGTCGGGTACCATATTAGCTGTGCTACCGAATCAATTTACTGTGGCTGTTTGGGCACCAAGACTTAACTCGTATGGTAATTCAGTGGCTGGGATAGCGGCCCTTGAGCGTTTATCCCAGAAACTGGATATTTCGATTTTTTAGTGGAGATTACTGATCCCAGTAAACTTGCTCTAAACAATCTTCACGTTCAGGTAAACCACGCGATAAACGTGGCGAATGCTGAACAAGTACTTCATAACTTGCACGGTTAGCGTATTTACTAATTTGTGCAAGCGATGAATACGTCATAGCAGGCTGCTGATGTTTCGCTGAGTTTGCCACATTAAGTTTGTGATAAACGTTTGCTGATAAGTCATGCAGTACCGCAGCTAGCGCACAATCGCCCGCACCATTGGTATTTTTAATGCTGTCTGGACCACCCATAAACGGTGCGGTGTGGCTGTATGCACGAATTGGGTGTTGGCAGTCCTCTTTACGCATTGCGCGCGAAAATTCATAACGGTTAAAGTCAGCAATAGCGCCTGGCAAGAGCGGGTACTCTGTCTCACGCTTGAAAGATTCGTCTACGTAACCTGCCATAAACAAGCCTTTTTCGCCGGCCGTACAAATAACTAAATCAGTCCAGTCTAGTGCTTTGTCAGCAGCTAAAAGTGGATCTTCGAAGCCAGTGATAGCTAAACCTTCTTCTTCGTTCATCGCAAGAATGTCGACATGCTTTTTGACAAACTCTGCCCACCAAGTTGGGTCTTGTTCAATCAAGAACTTAGTACCGAGTGTTAAAACCACAGGCACACCCGCATCATTGGCATATTTCACTGCCTGCATGGTAGCTTCAGTCATGGTTTCATCACCTTGCGTACGCATTAAGTATGCGCTGATCACCAATGCTGAAGAGTTCTCGATGAGTTCTTTATCGATAGATTCAGGACGAAGGTGATTCATAAGTCCTGCGCTGATCGCGAAAGTACGTTCACCGGTTTCGTCAATAAGAGTAAAACAGCGACCAATTGGGCCATCGACAGGTTGAAGATAATCAAGATCAACGCGGCTAGAGGTATTACATAAAAAACGATATGCATAGCTGCCGATTTTGATATTTTCACTCATTACCCCTAACAGCACCGAGCGGTCATCAGCTAGGGTTGAGTAGTTGTGCATGGTGTTACCCACCGTACCACCGGCAAACTCATAGTCGATCATGTTGTCGAGTTTCAGTCTGTCGTATAACGCATTGGTAATATCGCTATCGATCACTTGCGACATGCCACGGCGCAATTGAAATTCATCTAGGAAAGCTTGATCAACTTTCGCTTCAATATCCACCACAATTTGGTCGATACCCGTAATATAACTACGTTGTAGTCGTTCGGTTGAGTTAAGTTGATTTGTTAGTGGATCTTTGGCTTCCACCGGAAAATAATGTTTATGCCTGCGGCGTCCAGGAAATTTCATTTGCTACCCGTGTTGTAAGCTAAATAAAAAAAGCGCGAGATTATAGCGCAATATGGGTCCATTGAGCCATGAAAAAGCCGCTAAAATTTGCGTTAATTTTTTAGTGTAGCAGTATTTATTGCCCTTTTTATTTACTAACTAGGTATAATTACTCACAGTTTTACAAGATTTGTGTGATATATGAGCGAACAATTTAGCGACGAGTATTGGATGGAAAAAGCATTAAACTACGCCAATGAAGCGGCTGCGATTAATGAAATTCCGGTTGGTGCTGTGCTGGTAAAAGACAATCAACAGATATCTTATGGCTATAACCGCTCAATTACCGATAAAGATCCATCTGCTCATGCTGAAATGATGGCAATCCGCGAAGCAGGTAAAGTACTTAATAATTATCGACTAATAGATTGCACCTTATATGTAACGTTAGAGCCCTGTTCGATGTGCGCAGGCTTGTTGGTTCATAGTCGTATAAAGCGACTAGTGTTTGGTGCCAAAGATGCAAAAACGGGATCGGCAGGATCAATTATGAATTTGCTACAAGAACCCAGACTTAATCACCAAGTTGAAGTAACCAGCGATGTTATGGGGGAGCAGTGTGGGGCGGTGATATCTCAGTTTTTTAAGCGTCGTAGAGAAGAGAAAAAGGCGGCAAAGCTGGCAGCTCGCAACGCCTAGTTATACAACCGGCGTTGCAGGAATTTGAGCTTCCATTAACTGCATCGCAAATAAGCGGCGACGCCAAATAACTTTTTTATGCGTGTTACGCAGCATGATACGACGGCGTGTCGCTGTCGAGTAAATAACATTACGCTTGAACTTATGTGTCTTGCGTCTTCTTTTTAACATGTGTGCTCCTTAAGTGAGAGTAAAGCATGGCATGGTCCATTCCATTTCTACTAGAAGATAATGATCATTTGATGACAAGTAAACAGATTTCGGTGCTTGAAGTTAGTTGTTTTCTGACTTCTGTTGCTCTGTGTTGCTTTGTTGAGTGTTGTCGCTTGGTTTTATTTCGCTCGCCTCTGTTGCAGGTTTTGCTTCTTCAGCGGTTTGTTGCTCGATCTCGGGATCCTCAATTGCATCATTTTCGTCAAGCCAAACCAAGGCATCGTAATAACGACGAATGTTATCAACATACTGTACAGCAACATCGCCCCGAGCATAACCATATTTGGTTTTACGGTAATAACGTTTTTTAATTAAAAGCGGTAAGCGTTTTTTTACATCAGCCCATTTGTCGGGGCTTGCCCCTTCTTGTTCGGTAATAATCCGCGCGTCATTGACGTGTCCCCAGCCGACATTGTAAGACGCTAAGGCAAACCAGGTTCGATCGGGTTGCGGAATACGGTCTGGAATGCGAGAAATTAATTGTTCTAAATACTCAGCCCCCCCTTTGATATTTTGCTCTGGAGCTAGGCGGTTGCTTACACCAACATGTTTTGCCGTTGCTTGAGTGAGCATCATTATGCCACGCACACCCGTTGGTGACTTCGCTTTTGGGTTCCACATTGATTCTTGGTAGCTCAGCGCGGCGAGTAGTCGCCAATCTATGTTACCTGCGTATTGCTCGAACCAAGGTTGGTACTTAGGTAAAGTGTCTTTTATTGCTTCGATATACGCTAGCGTATTCACATAATTGAATTGGCGAACATGACCGAAGTATTTTTCTTCTAGCACATAAAGCTGGTTGCTTTGTTTTACATCGCCAAAAAATGGCACCATTAAGGCATATAATGAGTCGTCACCATCTTTTCTAAGTAGCCAAGCGATAGGGTCATTGCGGGTAACCGAGAAACCTATACTCAAATTTGGGTGATAGCGGCGAAATAGTGATAGGGTGTGTGAATCTGCTAAGGTGTAATCAATTTCACCGTCGATGACAGCTTGTAAAAGCTCTTCTTCATCCATGTCTTCTGTTTCGTTCCAGCTAAGTTCTGGATTGAGCTGTTTTAATTGTTGTAGTGCCAGCGAGTGACTGCTTTTGGCTAGAACAGTCAGGTTGCCTGTTAAATCTGCAAACTCACGTGGTCTATTACGGCCTTGTTTATAAACTAGTTTTTGGCTAATGCTACGATAGGTGGGGCCAAACCGATAATGCTCAGCACGAATTGTATTATAGGTAAGACCCGAGGCAATAAGATCTAAATCACCACTTTCTAAACGCGCAAACATATCGGAGAGATTGAAAAAAGGCACCATTTCGAGTTCAACGCCAACATAGTCAGCAAATTCTTGCGCTAACTCATATTCAAAGCCTTGCACACCTTGTGGTGCTTGATAGTAATTACTCGCGCCAGCTAATGTGCCGACTCTAATTTTGTTCTGTGCCTTGATATGTGCAAGCTGCGAAGATTGCTGTTGCATATCGCACGCACATAACATGAGCACTAAACTAAAAATAGCGAGTAACTTTTGCATAGATTATAAATGCCCCTTAAACCATTACCTTACCGTTATAGCAAAACTTCAAAGCCGCGTCACTTGGCGAATAGTTTTAGTTATCTATTTAAAAATTAATAACAATAACAGGGTTGCTGATAGATAAGTCATACAGAACAAGAACCTGCAGAGAAATAAAGAGTACTAAGTTGGTTAATTGTTGCGACCATAATAGCGGTTATGAAGATTATTTAAATAAAAGCGTAATTTTGAGTTAAATCTAGACGTTATTTGCACTATAATATGCGCCTAAAATATCGTTCAATCCCTAACCCCGGATGAAAATACCTATGTTGATCCTTCGTGGTGCACCAGCACTTTCCGATTTTAGAGTTCAGAAAATTTTAGCGCGTTGCCAACAGGCACAACTTCCAGTCACTGATGTTTACGCTGAGTTCATGCATTTTGCTGATCTTACAGCTGAGCTTTCAGCTGATGAGCAAACAAAGCTTGAAAAGCTGCTTACTTATGGTCCAACGATTGCTGAGCACACCCCTGCTGGCACGTTAATTCTTGTAACGCCGCGTCCTGGTACTATCTCGCCTTGGGCATCAAAAGCAACTGATATCGCACATAACTGTGGCTTAAGCCAAGTTCACCGTGTTGAGCGTGGTATTGCATACTACGTTGAAGGTAATCTATCAGCTGAGCAAACAGCTGAAGTTGCAGCGTTATTACATGACCGTATGACTGAAGCAACGCACGCGGATATGGCTGATGCAGCTAAATTATTCCGTCACGACGAACCACGTCCAATGTCATCAGTTGACATTTTAGGTGGTGGCCGTGAAGCGCTTGCAAAAGCAAACGTTGAGCAAGGTTTTGCCCTTGCTGAAGACGAAATTGATTACTTGGTAGAAAACTTCCAAAAGTTAGGGCGTAACCCGAACGACATCGAATTATTCATGTTTGCACAAGCAAACTCTGAGCATTGTCGTCACAAAATCTTTAACGCTGATTGGACAATTGATGGCATCGAACAGCCAAAATCATTGTTCAAAATGATCAAAAATACCTATGAGCAACACCCTGAAAACGTGTTATCTGCATATAAAGATAACGCTGCGGTAATGAAGGGTTCAGTAGCGGGTCGTTTCTTCCCGAATAGTGAAGGCGAGTATGCATACCATCAAGAGAACATCGAAATCTTGATGAAAGTTGAAACGCACAACCACCCAACAGCGATTGCGCCATTCTCGGGTGCATCAACAGGTTCTGGTGGTGAAATTCGTGATGAAGGTGCTACAGGCCGTGGTTCTAAGCCTAAAGCTGGTTTAGTTGGTTTCACTGTATCTAACCTACGAATTCCTGGTTACGAGCAACCATGGGAAAGCGATTTTGGTAAGCCAGGTCGTATCGTTAATGCACTGGATATCATGACTGAAGGTCCATTAGGTGGCGCGGCATTCAATAACGAATTTGGTCGTCCTAACTTACTTGGTTACTTCCGTACATACGAAGAAAAAGTATCAAGCCATAATGGCGAAGAAGTACGTGGTTACCACAAGCCAATCATGCTTGCAGGTGGTTTAGGTAACATTCGTTCTGAGCATGTTCAAAAAGGTGAAATCCCTGTAGGTGCAAAACTTATCGCACTAGGTGGTCCGGCAATGAACATCGGTCTTGGTGGTGGTGCTGCATCTAGTATGACATCAGGCCAATCAAACGAAGACTTAGACTTTGCATCAGTACAACGTGAAAACCCAGAAATGGAACGTCGTTGTCAGGAAGTTATCGATAAATGTTGGCAGCTAGGTGATGCAAACCCAATCGCTTTCATCCACGATGTGGGTGCAGGTGGTCTTTCAAACGCATTCCCTGAGCTTGTAGACGACGGTGGTCGTGGTGGTAAATTCCAACTTCGTGATATTCCAAACGATGAGCCGGGTATGGCACCACACGAAATTTGGTGTAACGAATCTCAAGAGCGTTATGTATTAGCGGTTGCTGCTGAAGACTTCGCGCGCTTTGAAGCAATCTGTAAACGTGAACGTGCACAATATGCGGTTATTGGTGAAGCGACAGAAGAGCGTCACTTAACGGTTGAAGATAGCCACTTCGGTAACAACCCTGTTGATCTTCCGCTTGATGTTTTACTTGGTAAAGCACCAAAAATGCACCGTGAAGTGGAATCTAAAAAAGCGCAATCACAGCCATTAGACGTTGCTAACATTGATGCGGCAGATGCTGCACAGCGTTTATTACGCCTACCAACGATTGCAGAGAAAACATTCTTAATCACCATTGGTGACCGTACGGTAACGGGTTTAGTTGCGCGTGACCAAATGGTCGGTCCTTGGCAGGTGCCAGTAGCAAACTGTGCGGTAACAGCCGCTGCGTTTGATACTTACCACGGTGAAGCAATGTCACTAGGTGAACGTACACCAGCTGCACTTTTAAACTACGGTGCTTCTGCTCGTTTAGCTGTGGCTGAGTCACTAACGAACATCGCGTGTGCTAACATCGGTGGCCTTGAAAATATCAAGCTATCTGCAAACTGGATGGCTGCTGCAGGTCACCCTGGCGAAGATGCAGGTCTTTACGAAGCTGTTAAAGCGGTGGGTGAAGAGCTTTGTCCGGCGCTTGGTTTAACTATCCCTGTGGGTAAAGACTCAATGTCGATGAAAACTCAATGGGATGAAAACGGTGAGCAAAAATCAGTTACTGCACCATTATCACTGATCATTACTGCTTTTGGTCGTGTTGAAGATGTTCGTAAAACAGTGACACCAGAACTTCGTACTGATAAAGGTGAGTCATCACTACTATTAGTTGATTTAGGTGCGGGTCAAAACCGTATGGGCGCATCAAGCCTTGCACAGGTTTATAAGCAACTAGGTGATGTGACACCTGATGTTGATAACCCAGCACTATTAAAAGGTTTCTATGAAGCAATGCAAGCGCTTGTTGCTGATAACAAGTTACTTGCTTACCATGACCGTTCAGACGGTGGTTTATTCACGACTATCGCTGAAATGGCATTTGCTGGTCACACGGGTGTAACTGTTGACCTTGCTGGCTTAACAGGTTCAGACATCGAAGCGCTTTATAATGAAGAGCTAGGTGCGGTTATCCAAGTGGCAAACGCTGACCTAGACGCAGTGAAAGCAGTTCTTGCAGATCACGGCTTAGCAGCTATCAGCCATGAAATTGGTGCACTAAACGCTGATGACCGCGTGCTATTCACTCGTGGTGATGATGTGGTTCTTAACCATACGCGTACTGAGCTTCGTACGATTTGGGCAGAAACAACTTATCAAATGCAGGCACGTCGTGATAACCCTGAGTGTGCTAAGCAAGAGTTTGACGCTAAATTTGACGCAAAAGACCCAGGTCTTAACGTAAAACTAAGCTTTGACTTAAACGAAGATGTTGCAGCGCCTTACATTGCAACTGGTGCGAAGCCGAAAATGGCGATTCTACGTGAGCAAGGTGTTAACTCTCACTTAGAAATGGCTGCGGCATTTAACCGTGCAGGCTTTGCTGCGGTTGACGTGCACATGAGCGACATTCTTGAAGGTCGTTTAACACTTGAGCAATTTAAAGGCTTAGTGGCATGTGGTGGTTTCTCTTACGGTGACGTATTAGGTGCAGGTGAAGGCTGGGCTAAGTCAATCTTATTTAATGAGATGGCGCGTGAGCAGTTCCAAAGCTTCTTCCACCGCGAAGATACATTCAGCTTAGGTGTGTGTAATGGCTGTCAAATGCTTTCAACATTGAAAGAATTGATCCCAGGCACTGAGCACTGGCCACGTTTCGTAACGAATAAGTCAGAGCGTTTTGAAGCTCGCTTTAGCCTTGTAGAAGTGCAAGAAAACCCATCGGTATTCTTTAATGGTATGGCTGGTTCACGTATGCCTATCGCTGTTTCACATGGTGAAGGTCATGCTGAGTTCGCAAACGCTGATGCAGTTAAAGCAGCGCTTGAGTCAGGTACTGTGGCAGTGAAGTTTGTTGATAACTACGGTAACCCAACAACGCAATACCCAGCTAACCCGAATGGCTCACCAGAAGGTATCACAGGTATTACTTCTACTGACGGTCGTGCAACGGTGATGATGCCGCACCCAGAGCGTGTATTCCGTACGGTTGCTAACTCATGGCACCCAGATGAGTGGCGCGAAGATAGCCCATGGATGCGTATGTTCCGCAACGCTCGTAAAAACGTTGGCTAGAACTTAGTTATGTACCTAGCTATACAAGCTAGGTTCATACAAACCGTTTAAACTAAAAAGGCTGCACTATCATGTGTGGCCTTTTTGTTTATAATGACGCTAGTTGCTAGTTGCTAGTTGCTAGTTGCTAGTTGCTAGTTGCTAGTTGCTAGTTGCTAGTAAGTGTAAGTTCAAAGGCAAGGAGAGTTTTTTGAGTTTTAAGCGAGCGTGTATTGGGTTGCTAGGGATCGTGCTAAGCATGGCACTGCTGGCGTATCTGTTCAGACTGCCACTGACATCGTGGTACTTAACGCCTATGCTCAGTAAAAATGGCGTTGCGCTTCACTGTGTTGATTGGTCATTAACTCGCAAGCTTGATTTGAATATCGAGAAATTATGCTTAACCTACCAAGGACAGCAAATTGAGTTAGCTGGCATTATTGCAAATAAGCAACAGGTTAGTGTTTCTCGCGCTAACCTCATCGTTAGTGACCTTACAAATAAACAACAACCAGACGCTTCACAGACTGAATTTAAAAAGCTTGCCTTGGTATTACCCGAGCAAAGACCGCTAATAAGCATTGAGCAGCTTGATGTAGTCTCACCGTTTACCGACACCCCTGTTAGGTTGGCGATACAAGAAAAACGCCTAAACCATTTTACGATTTCGCGGGATCTTAATGCAGACGTTGCAATATCTAATTATGAAGTCAAAGCCAACATCACGTTTGATGAGCAAGTGGCAGAGCGATTCGTAACATTGCCAACAAGCAGCCATTTTATCACTCAATCACAGATTAAGTTTGATGGAATTACAGTTGCAATTGAAAGCTCAATCAATGCAAGTTATCAGCATGCTCTAGCGCAATGCGACTTAGGTTTTGCTAGTGAAGGGCAATTGAGTGCTAAGTATCAATTAAATCAACAGCATTTATACGCGGATTTATCAGCTTTACAAAATCAACTTAGTGCAAACCGAGACTGCTTAAACACCATCGCAGACCAGCAGCATCAATCATTTGTTGAAGCGCAGTTACCGCTTACTTGGCAGTTACACATTGAAAAACCAGTTAGTGTAGAAGGTAAGTTGCTATCAATCCCAACTGTAAAGCTGCAAGCTATAGAAGGGCAAAGTGAGGTGACAGTCAGTAATACGACCTTTTCTTTACAGGATCCGCTGGCATCACTTAATAGCCAAGTTAGCATTGATTTTAATAGTAAAGATATTGATGAGCTTAAGCTAAACGCACATTTGCTTGAAGAGAACGTCAGCGCTGATTTTCAACTGTCGTTGGATTCATTCCCTGCATTTTTAGATTTTCAGGCTGATGGCGCTCTGGTTAAGGGTATTGGGGCTAAAGGAAAGCTAAATATCGATGACTTATTTACTAGCCCTACAGCTAAACTGAATACTAATATCAGTGTTAAAAATGCCCTAATATCGGGTGCACAGATAGCTGATTTTACCAGCGTAATTGACGCTGAGCATAATGCCCAACGGCACCTAGTTGTTAACGCTAATAGCAAAGTTAAATCATTAACTTATGATGATATGAATGCAGCAAAAATCAGCAATGAGCTTACTCTTAGTACAGATCTCAGTGTGGGGGAGTTATTTGTTGATATTGATGCCAAAACCACGGCCGCTAAATTATCAACAGCAGAGCTCACCTTAAATAAGTTGTCAGTCGTTTCAAAGGCTCTTCAAAGCCGCGCCTTGCAGGCAACGCATCATGTATTTGCAGATGGTTTTGAAGCACTTGTTAGTCATCATATGTCTGAGGTTGCGCACCCATTTGAATTGGTGATACCAGAGCAGGCAGTATCCAAGCTAAACCCGGTAATTGCTCAGTTTGAGCCGCTTGCTACCGTCACTGATGGGGTTGTTTCAGGCATTATAAAAGGGGATGTAAATCTTCAACAAGCACAAGGGCGCGTGCAAATAAGTAAATTCAGTGCGCTTTATAATGATTATCTAGCGAATGATTTTGCAGTGAATTTGAACGGTACGTTTAATTCAGGGCAGCTTAATATTGCAGCGACTAAATTTACACTCAATGAACTGCGCGCAGGTGCCGTGGTCAAAAATATACAAGGTCAGTTGCAGGTAACGGCTAATCAGCCTTGCGCAGCTAATCTAACTGGTCAGGTTATGGGCGGGGCATTTGTGGTGAATAAGTACTGCCCACTCAGTGATAACCAAACAGCGACTGTTAAATTTGAAAACATTGATGCCAGCAAATTGGTCACCCTTGATGCTGAATCAGGGATTAGCTTAAGTGGGCGCTTAGCAGGCACCTTACCCGTAGTAATAAGTAAACAGGGCATTGAGGTAAAGCAAGGGCAGTTAGTTAATCAGGGTGATGGTAAATTACTGATCACCAATAATGCGGGTTTTGACGCTGTAAAAGCGCAGCAACAGGAACTGAGTACCACGCTGAGTTTACTCGAGAATTTAGATATTAAAAAACTACGTAGCAGTGTTAACCTCAAACCGGATGGATGGTTGCATTTAGGTGTTAATTTAGAGGGTTATAATGAAGCCCAGCAGCAAGCAGTGAACTTTAATTATAATCATGAAGAGAATGTATTTACTTTACTTAGAGCGCTGCGTTTAAGTGATGAAATTACTCAAAGAGTTGAGAAAGAGTATGCAAAAAAAGGAAGCAATGATGGCTAAGTGGTTAGTAATGCTGACGGCAGTAGGCATGCTGAGTGCCTGTACGCACCGTGTTGAGGTGGCAGCAAAAGAGCCGATTACAATCAACTTAAATGTAAAAGTTGACCATGAGATCCGCGTAAAAGTGGATAAAGAACTTGATACCTTATTCAGTGATGACAGCGAATTATTCTAAGGAGCACACATGCGTAAATTACAACTTAAAAAACTAAATGTGATCACCTTGATCAGTGCTGTTTGTTTATCTTTCTCTGCTTGGGCTATCAGCCTTGATGATGCAAAAAGCCAAGGCTTAGTAGGTGAAGACAGCTCAGGCTATTTAGGTTTAGTGGTTAATAACAGCGAAGCAAAAGCGGTCGTTGATGAAATTAATGCAAAGCGTAAAGAGCAATATTTAAAACTTGCGAAAAAGAACAATCTTTCGTTAGCGCAAGTTGAAGCCCTTGCAGCTGCTAAAACTATCGAAAAAACGAAGCCGGGTCACTACATTGAAGTGAACGGTGAGTGGGTAAAAAAATAACTCACTAAATTTAATCGCTATAAAAAACAAAAAGCCAGCATTGCTGGCTTTTTATCTTTATAACGCCGGTAGGTGTTAGCGCTTATCGATGCAGTTTTGCAGCAGCTGCTGCCAAAAGTCGATGCCTTTGCGTCTTGCAAGTTTAATATTGTGCTCTGGGATCGATTCAGGTTCATCGTAGTTATCTAACGCTTCGCTCATACTGGCTTCGCGGATCAGATGCAGTGTTGGGTAAGGTGCACGATTCGTATAGTTTGCAGCATCGCTGTCATCGCTATCAGCAAATACATAGTCAGGATGAAAGTTGGCTATTTGATACTTACCTTCATAGCCTTGTGCAGCTAAAAGCGCATTGGCTAAATCGACTAAATCTAAGAACTCTTCAAAATCCTTAAAGCCTTGCTCAAACATTAACAAAGTAGTTTCGCGCTCAGCTTGTTGGTCTAACGCGCTACATTGCTCAAGCATATCCATTACTGCATCATCAAGCGTAATAGACTGACTGATTTGATAATGAATGCAATTGCTTTCTACTTCTTTACGGGCAAACGGGCAGAAATTGTATTTTACGATTACGCTTGATACCCATTCGCGCATTTGTATTTCTGGGCGATTCATCGCTTGCTTTGAAGTCACATTATTTCTCTATTCTATTATACTTTTCTATCTTACTTTTCTAAGTAATGCTCAATTAAATTAACCGTTTTACTGATGGCGCCTTGATTGTTAGTAACGCATTTCTGAGCTTGCTGACCGAGCTTAATCGTCTTTTGTACATCAGTACTCAAAGCGATAAGTGTGTCAGCAAGGTGATTTTCATCGGTAACGGTTTTAGCTCCTTGAGCACTAATCAGCTCAGGATAAATATGGTCAAAGTTATAGGTATGAGGACCTGCTAATACGCCAACAGAAAACGCTGCTGACTCTAACGGATTATGGCCGCCTCGCTCGATTAAACTACCACCAACATAGCTGATGTTTGCCACACCATATAAGCATTGTAACTCACCTAACGTGTCAGCTAACACAACTTGTTGGTTGTTATAGTTATCTTCACTGCGACGACTAAAGCTCAAATTTGAGTTTTTTAATATCTCCGCGACTTTATCAAATTGCTCTGGGTGACGTGGAGCAATAATCAAAAGTGCGTGGGGTAACGCTTTTAACAGCTTTTCATGAGCAGTTAAAATAAGCTCATGTTCAACAGGGTGAGTGGAGCCTGCAACCCAGATAAAGCGCTCGTTGTTATACTGTTTTTTTAGTGCTGCAACTTTATTTAATTGCTCTTCTGTAGGTGTGATATCAAATTTAATTGAGCCAAATACGCGTGCCTTTTCAGGCTTTAAACCAAGTTCAATAAAACGTTTGGCATCATTTTGATTATGACTAGCAAGATCGCTAATAGACTGCATTATCACCTTAGTTAAAGGCATTACCTTTTGGTAGCCTTGCTGTGATTTAGCTGAAAGCCGGGCATTTAGAACAAGTACTTTTGTACCGGTGTTGTTGCTTTGTGCCATAAGGTTTGGCCAAAGCTCAGTTTCTAAAATACACAGTACCTTTGGCTGGATACGTTTTAAAAATCGATTCGTAGCGAAGAAAAAATCAATCGGTAAATAACAGCAGCTAACTGCATCTTTAAAGTTATTTTTTATTTGCTCGCGACCCGTTGGGGTATTACAGGTTACTAAAATAGTAAGTGTTGGATTTTCTGATTGAACGGCCTTAATAAGCGGCGTTGCTGCTAACACTTCCCCTACAGAGGCACAATGGAAAACAACATCGTGATGCGACAAATTCGAAAAGCCAAAGCGCTCAGCAAAATGCTCACGGTAACCCTTATTCTTTTTGCCACGTAAAACATACAGGTAAAAAACAACCAGTGGGCTTAGTAGGTATAAAAGTAAAGAGTATAAAATGCGCGCCATAATTTTTAATATACAGAGTTTTAGGGTAGTTTAACGTTAATCGAGCTGTTGCCAATAGTTAGTCTGCAGATAACTGTAATTATCCAGTCGATATTCATAAAAGTACGATAAACTGAACACAAAGAAATAAATCTGTGGAATAATAACATTATTACTCCTGCCAAAGTTTGTTCCAAAGAGGGATATTCATGCCTGAATTAGATTCTGTAGCAGCAAGCTACTTAGAAAGTTTGAACCGCCATCAAATGTTATTTGAAACGATGGATACTTATCACCCAGAAGTGATGCAATTACTTGAAGCATGTCACAGCGCTTTGCAAGCAGGTGGTAAGGTAATTTGGTTTGGTAATGGCGGTAGTGCGGCTGATGCACAGCATTTAGCTGCTGAGTTTGTCGTGCGTTACAAATTGGAGCGCGGTCCACTAGCTTCAATCGCATTGACAACAGATACCTCAATTTTAACCGCTCACAGTAACGACTATCATTTTGATACTGTATTTGAGCGCCAAGTGCAGGCGTTATGTAAACCTGAAGATTTAGTGATTGGCTTAACCACCTCTGGTACTAGCCCTAACATCAACTTAGCACTGGCAGCTGCAAATGAAATTGGTGCCTTTACAGTGGCATTAACAGGCCGAGATGGCGGTAAAGTAAAAGATATCGCTAAGCTACCTATTATCATTAAAAATGATGAAACAGCGCGTATCCAAGAAGCGCATATGTTCATCGGACATTGGTTATGCGAAGCCATCGATATGGTTGTAGCGGAGCAAAAGTAATGGATTTAGCGTTACTAAAAAACCTTTCAAAGGCACGTATTTTGGTTGTTGGTGATGTCATGCTAGATAGATACTGGCATGGCGATTCAGGACGTATTTCGCCTGAAGCCCCAGTACCTGTTGTCAAAGTCAGTAAATTTGAAGACAAAGCTGGTGGTGCAGCAAACGTAGCAAAAAATATTGCCCGTTTAGATGGTAAAGTAGGCTTATTAGGTTTAGTTGGTGAAGACGAAAGCGGGCAAATCCTCGAAACAATTTTAAGTTCAGAAAAAATTGATTCGCAATTAGTGAGTGTTTGCGATTTACCGACTATTTCAAAAATGCGTGTAATCAGCCGTCATCAGCAAGTTGTTCGTTTAGATCTTGAAGAGAACTTTACTGAGCAACACAGCCAATTGTTATTAAACCGTTTAGAGCTGGTTTTAGATGACTACGATTTTGTGTTGTTTTCTGATTACAACAAAGGCTCTCTGAGTTTAATTCAACAAATGATTCAGGTTGCAAAGAAAGCGGGTAAAACGGTACTTATTGATCCTAAATCATCTGATTTAAGCTTATATCGTGGTGCTGATTATATAACCCCTAACTTAAACGAATTTAAGCTTGCTGGTGGTTTGACAGACTCTGAGCAAAACTTGACTGACAGCGCTCGTAAGCTAATCAGTGAAGCGGGCATCGCTGCGATGCTATTAACGCGCTCAGAGCAGGGGATGTCGTTAATCAGCCAAGCAGAAAAACATGATTTTGCAGCCCAGCAGCTTGAGGTCAGCGATGTTACTGGCGCTGGCGATACCGTAATCGCGACGCTTGCAGTGATGCTTGGTGCGGGAATGGCTGCAAAAGATGCGGTTGAAATTGCTAACCTCGCTGCTGGTATTGCAGTGAGTAAACTGGGTGCCGCAACTGTGTCGCCAGAAGAGTTGAGCCGTAAGCTTGGTCAATACTTGCAGCAAACCGGCGAGCACTACCAAACGCCGTTTGAGGATGTGCTTCAGCATATTGAGTTTGCTAAGCAAAATGGTGAAAAAATAGTTTTCACTAATGGTTGTTTTGATATTCTTCACGCAGGCCATGTACGCTATCTTGCTCAAGCTAAAGCGCGAGGTGACAGACTTGTTGTTGGCTTAAATAATGATGAATCAATCACTCGCTTAAAAGGTCCAGAAAGACCGATTAATCCATTGGATGAACGTGCCATGGTATTAAGTGCACTGGCGTCAGTTGACTGGGTTATTCCATTTGGCAGCATTGAAGAAAATGACACGCCAGCTAAGCTTATTGAGCAAATTAGCCCTGATGTACTTGTAAAAGGCGGCGATTACACTGTCGATCAAATTGCCGGTGCCGATCATGTTTTACGCCATGGCGGAAAAGTCGAAGTACTTGAGTTTCTTAATGGTTGCTCAACATCAAATGTAATTAGCAAAATTAAAAGTTAATAAAAAAGCCAACATTTGTTGGCTTTTTTGATTCTAAAAGTTCATTTCATATTTCATAAATGCGGAGGTTTCAGTGTCTGATTCCCCCAATGATTTATTTTTAGCAGCAAGAGCACCGAAAGAGATTCTTCCTTGTAATGCTAACATTCTGTAGCGCAGCTCTAATTGTGTGCTATCAATGGCATTTTTAGTGATTGTATGCCCTAAATCTGGGTTGCTAGGGTAAAGATCTACATTGTCGTTGTTGTAATCAACCTGACGCAGTTTAACTTGCCAATCGTTACCATTTCTATGTTGCCCAAGCACTGTGAGTACCAGGGATTCTGTGTCGTTATCAAATGTAGAACCAATTGTTCTCCCTTGATAGCGATAACCAGAATTGTATTTACCATGCTCGTAATAGCAGTTATAGGAGATCACAGCGCCAGGCACTGATTCATCACCAGAGCATGAAACTACAGTATCAATGTATTCAATGTTTACTTTGATATTTTGCTCTGCAAATGGAACTGTTGTCTCTACACCCGCTAAATACGCTCTGTCTGCGGGCTTAAAGTAGCTACTAGCATCTTCGCCAATCGTACTTACATAAATAGCGTACGGGTATGAATAGAGAGTATCTGACCAGCGTAAATCAATACCTGCCAGTTGGTTGCCTAATTTTGACTTCTCAGCTTCAGTACAGTCTTGCGACCCATCAGGGCAAGTACTTTTACCTGAAACCATATCAAAAAATTCTGAGATAGATTGGGGTTCACCATCCCCGCCCCATTGTGCAGACCAGCTTAGAGCAACCTCAAGTTGCTGAATTGGTCTAAAGTTCACTCGGCTACTCCAAAGTAGCGCATCAGGGACTGCTCGGGTAGATTCAAGCTTAGCCATTTGAGTTGTTAAGCTCCAAGGACCAATCCAACTCAACCAAGCTGATTCAAAAGCAGTGGCTTTTTCACGACTAATGCTGAAAGCTTGTAAAGGTTTACTATTCGCTGTGAGAATTAGACTGTTGTCAACACCAGGTCCCCAGAATTGTTCAACTGCACCTGCACGAAAGACCCAATTGCCAATTTTATAGGCAAGGTAACTATGGTCAAAAGTAATATCATCACAATCAGTAAGCGCTTGATGATCTTCAGCTATATCTGATTGAACCATGCCCTCTAAGTAGCATTTTCGACCATCAGAACGATAATTAACTGCTAGTTTACCAGCTAAACTTTCACCTAAATAACTATAAGCGACGGTCGCTTCTGATTTTTGTGTGTTGGTAGCGCCAAAACTCGTGGCTGGTAATGTATCTGTTGATAGAAAAACTTCGCTATGGAAATTGTGCTGTTCGGTATTTTCGGCTTTATATCTGTGCTTTACACGAAGTAAAGCATCTTGAACAAAACTAGGTAATTGCTCTAATGTGGTGTCATTTAGTTCATCAATGAAGCTATTCCACATTAGTGGATATGTAGTTACAGGGGCTTTAATTACTCCTGTATCCGCTAATAATTGAATGTCGGCTCGTAAGCCATAATCGTCTGGTTTAACCCAAGGTTCAGCAGCTAGAGGTAGACTAAATGCGCTAGCAAGAGCGAGTAATAAAAGTGTTTTTTTAGGCAATGCTTAATTCTCGGTTTGTTTTTTGGGACTAGAAGTCTATCAACCCTACATGATGATTGCAGTAAATAATTCACAACGAGCAATTCGTCTAGGTATCGTAAAAGGAACTCAATTTGATGTATAATCTGGCAAATTTTATAATTTAAAGTGTAATGGAAAAAAAACGCCTTTTATTTATCCCCGTGTCATCATCTGAAGGAATAGGTGAATACATGCGTTCGTTATCATTTGCTCATTATTTAGATGAGTGTTTTCCCGATCGTTTAGACATCCACTTTTTATTAAATAAACATACAAATTACGCCCTTGATTGCCCGTTTGATACAACACTCATAGAGCAATCAGCGACAAAAGAAACACGTAAAGTTAATCAATTAATTGAAGCATTTAAGCCTAACTTGGTGGTTTTTGATTGTGCAGGTAGAGCCGCCCAAATGAAAACAGCAAAGCGTGCTGGGGCTAAAGTGGTGTTTATTTCACAGCATAATAAAAAAAGAGCGAAAGGCTTAAAGCTAAATCGTTTAAATTTAATCGATAGACATTGGGTTGCCCAACCCGATTATTGTATTGAAAAAATAAGCTTCAGTGAGCGACTAAAGCTTAAGCTTTTTCCTTTGTCACCTCCGGTAAATGTGGGTCCTTTTTTCTCTCAATCATCAAGTACCGAAACGTACCAATTGTTAGCTCAGTTAAATCTTACGAATGAAGCTTACTTTTTAGTCAATGCTGGGTCAGGTGGGCACGGTGAAAAGAACCAGTTATTTGCTGATGTTTTTTATCAAGCAGCCAAGAAAATAGCGACAGAAACAGGGCTTAAAGGTGTTGTTGTTTTTGGTTCAAACTACCCAAATAATCTACCCGAAGATGATAACCTGATCATTTTAAAAAGTTTACATGCAAGTGAATTTGTTGGTGTATTAGCAAATGCTAAATTTGCAGTGTTATCAGCAGGGGACAGTTTATTACAAGCTATTTCACTTAAAGTCCCGACGGTTGCTGCAGCAATTTCAAAAGACCAACCGAAACGTTTGCAAAACTGTGTAGACAGTAACTTAACCTTAGCTGCAGATCCAACGTTAGCCAGTTTGAGTGATGCTGTTAAGCAATTATTGGTACCAGCAACGTATCAAGCAACTAAAAACGTTTTGGCGAAAATAAAACCTCATAATGCCAAAAAAGAAATGCTGCAAGGGGTGTCTGAGTTATTGTTTGGGATTTCTAAATGAAGGTTGCCATAGTTATTGATTCTTTGGTTGGCGGTGGGGCTGAGAAAGTTATGCTGACGCTGGCTGGCGAGCTTTTGGCTCAACAACATGAAGTTGTCATGCTTAGTTTAGCGAACTCGATTGAATATACCTTACCATCACAGCTAAATGTTGAGTGTTTGTTTGACCATAAAGCAAAAAAAGTTGATAGGTTCTGGCAACTAAAAAAAAGCGTAAAACGTATCGAAAATTGGTTTGCACAATACCAATCTAAAAACGGGGAATTTGATCTCGTTTTATCAAATTTAGATCGCAGTAATAATTTGCTAATTTGCAGTACTATTAAACATGTTTTCTATGTCATTCATAACTCAATTTCGGCTGAGTTAAATAGACAAAAGAAACTTGGACCATTTGCTTATCAATATTTACTGAAAAGTAAAAAGCGCTTGTCAGGACAAAACTTAATTTGTGTTTCTGAAGGTATTGAAAGTGAAATTAAGCAGCAAAAGTTGATTGCTCCCCAAAGTATCACAACAATTTTTAACCCGTTTAATGTTCAAAGCATAGTCAAAAAAGCGAGTGAAACTGAGTTAGGATTACCACGTGAGCCCTATATTATTCACGTAGGTCGTTTAGCAAAACAAAAAAGACATGATGTTTTATTTTCAGCATTTGCTAATTTAAATACATCCCATAAGCTTGTTTTATTGTGTAATAAAGTTAATAAAGCCGCCAAACTTGGTCGCCAACATGGTATTGAAGATAGGCTTATTTTGCCTGGCTTTCAGCAAAACCCATATGCTTGGATTAAAGGTGCTGATGCTTTGGTACTGAGTTCTGATTATGAAGGATTACCTACTGTTCTCATTGAGGCGCTCATACTGGGTACGCCAGTTGTAAGCACCGATTGTACTCATGGACCAAAAGAAATCTTAACGGGTAATTTAGCCAAGTATTTAGTTCCTACAAATAACCCTGAGGCTTTAACCCAAGCTATTGAATCTGTGTTAAACGATAAGCCAGAGGTTATTGATGCAGAAATACTATCAAAAATATCAGCAACACAAGTTGCTGAAAGTTATTTAGCATTGGCCCAAAATCGATAATTAGTTCAGCAATGCTTGGTAGCCACACACCAGTGACTGCCAATCACTTTGCTGCCAATGCATCACTTCATTACGGCCTTGCTCTTTCGCAAATGAACGGGCAAGGCGTTTGATATTCTCTGTTTGCCAGCTAGCATGTGGCTGTTTGATTTCACCGCGGTCAAAGTCGATGATAAACACCTTACCTGTATCATCGAACAAGATGTTATTGATGTTTAAATCTGCGTGATAGACGCCATGATTGTGAAACTCGCTGAGGGTGACTGCAATCGCTTTGAGTTCAGATTGGTTAAGTGGACGCGTGATTAAAATATCTAACACGCTTTTTGCGCCTGTTACTGCTTCGGTGATGATATCGCCGCGATAGATTAAGCCGTGGGTGGTCACTTTTGCCGCAATGGGTGTCGGCACGTTTAGGCCAA
The DNA here is from genome assembly GCF_005886115.1 of Pseudoalteromonas sp. S4492. Classification (NCBI taxonomy): domain Bacteria; kingdom Pseudomonadati; phylum Pseudomonadota; class Gammaproteobacteria; order Alteromonadales; family Pseudoalteromonadaceae; genus Pseudoalteromonas; species Pseudoalteromonas sp. S4492. The sequence continues at coordinate 70,061 of NZ_PNCP01000024.1, read as the reverse complement.
GCTCAAGTAAGCGCATCATCAGTGTAAACTCTTTATAGACACGAGTTTGCTTTAAACCAACATATAGGTACTGATCGCTCAGTAACTTACCTACTAACCCACCGCGCCAATAGTGACGCAGAACGCCTGTAAGCTGTTGATGTTTAAAAAACCATGCTGTTGCGCGGCCTTTTTTTGCGCCAACTATTTTATCTTGTTGTTGCCAATAATTGGCATCGAACCACTGTTGCGTGAGCTCATCTTTGTAAGCTGGGTGACACAAAAGGGTGGTGTTTTGCAGATGCTGAGTTTCAAACATAACAACTTCAAGATTAAATAAAATTAGCGCTATCTTACCGTATTTTTAGCTTTTCGCATAAGTGCTTGCATTAGCATCAAGTTAATTTAAGATCGCATATTATTTGCTGTAGCTAAGGGCGCACGTGACTCAAACAACCTCCTATTCAGATATTTGTATTTTAAGGCTTTCGGCTATTGGTGATGTATGTCATGCCGTATCAGCAGTGCAAGCAATTCAAAAGGCACATCCGAAGGCAAAAATTACCTGGGTGATTGGTAAAGTTGAGGCCATGTTACTGGCCGATTTACCCGGTGTTGAGTTTGTTGTATTCGATAAAAAACAAGGCAAACAGGCTTATCAGCAACTAAAAGACACTTTCAAGGGGCGTAAATTTGATGTGCTCTTACATATGCAAGTCGCACTCAGAGCGAATCTAGCAGCCCGCTGTATTCCGGCAAAGGTCAAAGTGGGGTTTGATTGGGCTCGCTCAAAAGAGTTACATAGCTTGTTTATTAATAAGCGTATTGCCCCGCAATCTGAAGCGCATGTATTAGAAGGCTTTAAAGGCTTTGCTCAAGCAATTGGGTCGCCTGATTACAAGCCTCAATGGCAAATGCCAATTACCGAGCAGCACCAACAAGCAGCCGATGCGCTATTAGGTGAAGAACGTTTAGCCGGGCGTATTTTTGTTATCTCGCCTGCGGCAAGTAAAAAAGAGCGTAATTGGTTACCCGAGCGTTATGCTGCACTTGCTGAACATGCTCATCAACAAGGCTTTTCGGTAGTTATAACTGGCGGTCCAACTCCTTTAGAAATTGAACTTGCCGAGCAAATTATCGCGCATAGTTCGACACCTGTGCTTAACTTAGTAGGGAAAACTCAACTAAAAGAACTGTTATGTGTTTTGAAGCGTGCGGCGTTAGTGTTAGCTCCAGATACTGGGCCTGCGCATATGGCTGTAACGGTTGGAACACCTGTTATTGGTTTGTATGCCCACTCAAACCCAAAACGCACAGGGCCTTATTTGTATCAAGAGTATGTTGTTGAGGTGTATCACCAAAACTTACGAGAGCAAACAGGTAAAACGGCGCAAGAGCTGCCATGGGGAACACGTGTTAAAGGGGCTGACCTAATGGCGCAAATCAGTGTTGAAAAGGTGATTTCGATGTTTGACCACGTGGTAGATAAAGAGCAATTGTAATGAGCAAAGTTTTATTTTTAGACCGTGATGGTGTGGTCAATATTGATCATGGCTATGTATACAAACCCGAAGAGTTTGAATTTGTACCCGGTGTATTTGAGGCGTGCAAAGCTTTCACTGATGCCGGTTATAAAATTGTGGTGGTAACTAACCAGTCAGGTATTGGCCGTGGTTATTATTCAGAACAAGATTTTTCCAACCTCACTGAGTGGATGAAGGGCGAATTTTTACGCCATGGCGTTACTATTCTTGATGTCTATTTTTGTCCGCATCATCCAAGCAAAGCAGAACCTGCTTATTTGCAAGAGTGCAACTGTCGCAAGCCTGCCCCGGGTATGCTTTTACAAGCCATTGATGAGCATCAAATCGATCCATCTCAAAGCATTATGGTTGGTGATAAGCTTGGCGACCTTATTGCCGCTGAAAGAGCCAACATCGCGACCCGCGTTTTAGTTCGCTCAGGGCAAAGTTATGCCGAGTCAACAGAACAGCACGCCGATGTAGTTTGTGAGTCTTTAGCTGAGTTACCAGCTTTAATTTTACAGTCTTAGCAGGTAAGACCAGTTTATTTCGCAACCCTTACGGTCTGCGACGAACTGCAAACAGTGCAATTGTTCGGCTAAGCTTTTACAATAGGCGCAAAATTTAAAGTCACGCTAATCATTTCTGGTTAGATACAAGAATATGTGGAGATTACAGATGAGAGCATCTGCGTTTTTTAATCAGTTGCAGCAGCAAATTGATGAAGTGAAAGCTGAAGGCTTATACAAAAGCGAGCGTATTATCACGTCACAGCAACAGGCTCAAATTGAAGTTGCTTCTGGTGATAAGGTTATCAACTTTTGCGCTAATAACTACCTTGGCTTAGCAAATAGCCCTGAGTTAATTAAAGCAGCTCAACAAGGCCTTGACGATCACGGTTTTGGTGTTGCCTCTGTACGCTTTATTTGTGGTACTCAAGATATTCATAAAACTTTAGAACAAAAGATCTCTGAGTTCTTAGAAACAGAAGACACAATTCTTTACTCATCATGTTTTGATGCAAACGCAGGTTTATTTGAAACAATCTTAGGCCCAGATGATGCAATCATCTCTGACGCGCTAAACCACGCTTCAATCATTGATGGTGTGCGTCTTTGTAAAGCAAAGCGTTTCCGCTATGCAAATAACGACATGAGTGACCTTGAAAAGCAACTTATTGCTGCTGATGAAGCCGGTGCTAAAACTAAGCTAATCGCTACTGACGGCGTTTTCTCAATGGACGGCGTTATTTGTAACCTTGAAGCGGTTTGTGATCTAGCTGATAAATATGATGCATTAGTGATGGTTGATGACTCTCACGCTGTTGGTTTTGTTGGTGAAAATGGTAAAGGTACGCCAGAGTACTGCGGTGTACTAGACCGTGTTGATATCATCACAGGTACGCTTGGTAAAGCACTTGGTGGCGCATCAGGCGGTTACACATCAGGTAAAAAAGAAATTGTTGAGTGGTTACGTCAGCGCTCTCGTCCTTACCTTTTCTCAAACTCACTTGCACCATCAATTGTTACTGCATCAATTAAAGTACTTGAGATGCTAAGCAATGGCGGCGAGTTACGCGCTAAACTTTGGGATAACGCAAAGTATTTCCGTGAACAAATGGAAGCTGCAGGATTTACCTGTGCAGGTAAAGACCACGCTATTATCCCTGTCATGTTAGGCGATGCTAAAATTGCCTCAGCCATGGCTGACAAATTACTTGCTGAAGGTATTTACGTAACAGGTTTCTCATTCCCTGTAGTACCTAAAGGCCAAGCACGTATCCGTACGCAAATTTCTGCGGCGCATACAAAAGAGCAATTAGATACCGCTATTGCTGCCTTTACCCGTATTGGTAAAGAAATGGGTGTTATCTAATTTTATTCCCTAAACCGAAGCTTTTGCTTCGGTTTTGTTTAATTGAGTGTAAATCATGAAAGCATTATCTAAATTAAAAGCAGAACCAGGGATCTGGATGACTGATGCGCCAAAGCCTGAAGTTGGCCATAACGATCTGCTTATTAAAATCCGCAAAACAGCAATTTGTGGTACAGATGTCCATATTTATAAATGGGATGAGTGGGCACAAAATACAATTCCTACGCCAATGGTTGTTGGCCACGAATATGTAGGTGAAGTGGTTGATATGGGTCAGGAAGTACGTGGTTTCCAAGTGGGTGACCGTGTTTCTGGCGAAGGCCATATTACCTGTGGTCACTGTCGTAACTGTCGCGCTGGTCGTGTGCATTTATGTCGTAATACAACAGGTGTTGGTGTAAACCGTGAAGGTGCATTTGCTGAATACCTTGTGATCCCAGCTTTCAACGCATTTAAAATTCCAGATAACATTCCTGATGAACTAGCATCAATCTTTGACCCATTCGGTAATGCAGTACACACAGCATTGTCGTTTGACTTAGTCGGTGAAGATGTATTAATCACTGGTGCTGGCCCAATTGGTATTATGGCAGCCGCTGTTGCTAAACACGTGGGTGCACGTCATGTGGTTATCACAGACGTGAACGAATACCGCCTAGATTTAGCGCGTAAAATGGGGGCGACTCGTGCCGTCAACGTAGCGAATGAAAAGCTTGAAGATGTTATGAAAGAGCTTGGCATGACAGAAGGCTTTGATATCGGTCTTGAAATGTCAGGTGTGCCGGTTGCATTCAACAGCATGTTAAACAACATGAATCACGGCGGCAAAGTCGCTATGTTGGGTATCCCACCTTCTGATATGGCGGTTGATTGGAACCAAGTTATTTTTAAAGGCTTAATCATTAAAGGGATTTACGGCCGTGAAATGTTTGAAACCTGGTACAAGATGGCGAGTCTAATTCAATCAGGCCTTGATCTGAACCCAATTATTACTCACCAGTTCTCTGTGGATGACTTCCAAGCAGGCTTTGATACAATGATTTCAGGCCAATCAGGTAAAGTAATCCTTAACTGGGATTAATACTGAGTTATTTGATAGGGCGGCTTTGGCCGCCTTTTTAGTTTAGAGAGTACTATGTCGTATAAACATATTTCAGTGAGCGAGACGTTTGCGCTGTTAGACAAAGAAGAGGTTGTGATTGCCGATATTCGCGATCCTAACTCATTTCAAACGGGGCATATCCCAGGCGCTGAGCATTTATCAAATGCCAACATCAGCGAATTTATGATGCATAAAGAGTTTGATCAGCCAATCATCATCGTTTGTTATCATGGTGTGAGCTCTCAAGGTGCTGCTAGCTATTTAGTTGAGCAGGGTTTTGAAGACGTGTACAGCATGGATGGTGGCTTTAGTGCTTGGCAGATGCAACTTCCGGAGCATATTGAACGATGATTGAGTTGGGTAGCATAAATAATCCTCGCGCCGCACAAGGCTTTATAGATTTCATCAAAAGTAAGGGCTTACATGGTGAGTTACGCTCTCAAGATGGGCAAACTGTGATTATTTGTGTTGCACCAGAGCACTTTCATCAAGCTCAACCACTTTGGCAGGAGTTTGCTGCTAACCCTCATGACGAAAAATACCAACAAGCTTCATGGCAGGTAGGCAGTACACAATCGCCTTTGTCATATCAGGGCCAGTCCCTTAATTTAAAAGCTCGTTTTAAAGCATTAAGCTGGCTAAACCGTACGGTTACTTTAGTCTCGATAGCTATATTTGTTGCTTTCTTGCTAGGTGGTTTTGAAACTATTTACAGTATGTTGCAGTTTAATCCGGCACAGCCACTAACTTGGTTTACACCTGCCATTGTGCACTTTAGCGCTATTCATCTTATTTTTAATCTGATCTGGTGGATGACACTGGGTAACGATATAGAAAAACGCAGCGGTAAATTAACCTTAGTGGGTTTATTTTTAGTGACGGCATTTATTAGCAATTGGGCACAGTTTTTACTTGTCGGGCCTAACTTTGGTGGTTTAAGCGGCGTTGTGTATGGCTTACTTGGTTTTTGTTGGATCTTCAGTGCAATGAGACCTTCAGAGCCGCCATTGGTGAGTAATAGCATCGTTGGTTTTATGCTGGTTTGGCTTATTCTAGGCTTTGTAGATATGTTGCCGGTGAGTATGGCAAACTGGGCACATTTAGCGGGGTTATTGGCTGGTATGGCTTATGCTGTGTCAGACAAGCTGCTTTCACGCAAATAATCGCGTAAATAAAAATGGCGGCTTATGCCGCCATTTTACAATTAATGATATAAATACTTAGTAAATAACACTTCTCTGACAATCTCTTGTCCTGTTTCTTGTTTTAGTAGTGCTTTTAACTTTTCGGTGCAGCGTTTTCTGATTTCTTCGCGGCCGGTCAGTGATTTAATGTTTTCTTCAGGCTCTTTTGAGAGTATTTCAACAATCGCATCACGCAATAGTGGAGTGTGGTGTTCTACCACTGCAATATCAGCCATATCATTGAGCATGAGATCCACCGTAATACGAACATAGCCAAGCTTTTTATTACCTTGACCTATATAGTTAGTGATGATGTCAGGCTCAAAACCAAAGTAGCCAACATTTGATTCAGCGCGTACAGACCAACTTGTTGTAGCGCCAACAAGCAGCATGCTTATCAAGTAAATTGATAACAATGATTTTTTCATAGTTAAGAATATTCCACCCTTTCAATGATTTTTAGTCTATACCCAAATTCACTTAAGATACAGGCTGTTCTGCGTTTTTTAACCCAGCTTGAGATTAAATCATGACTTTTTCGAAACGTGCAGCAGTGATATCATTTGCACGGTTTTTAAAAATAATGAGTCGTTGTGATCACATTCCCAGTTTCATTAGCTGCAAATTGGCAGCCTGCTTCAGCATTTCCAAATTTGACGCAACAAGAGCAAGGTTGGCTGCTTGAGGCCGGGTCATTAACGGCCAAGCTTAAAAGTCACTGTCAGGCCTTTTCAGTTAAAGTTTTAAACGAAGCACCCTTTGACCTAACCTGCGAGCAACAAGCATTACTCAATACATCGCTAAGTCAGGCTTTAAACCGCGAAGTGTTACTTCTATGTGACGGCAAACCAATGGTTTATGCACAAAGCTGGTTGCCGGCAGATGATACATTAAAAAAGCAGCAGTTACTAAGTATGGGTACAAGGCCGCTGGGTGATGTTATTTTTCAAGACCCAAGCTTATCTCGCACAGAAATCGAGGTTGCTGAGTTTTCGCAGCAGCACGCCATTCAGGCATTAACAGCTGAGCTAGGCTTACCATCTAATTCATTGTGGGGAAGACGCAGTGTCTTTAGCCTATCTAATGCGCATTTTTTAGTAGCAGAAGTTTTCTTACCCGGAGCTTATATATACCTATGAAGCTAGCTGTATTACAGGTCGCACATATTCCTTACTATAAGCAATTAATGCGTACCGATAAGCCAATTGGCACTTTATTGTTATTGTGGCCTACTTACTGGGCACTATGGCTGGCTGAGCTTGGTACCCCTAGCTTATTAAACTTTGTGGTATTTAGTTTGGGCGTCTTTGTGATGCGTAGTGCTGGTTGTGTAATTAATGACTTTGCCGATCGTAAAATAGATGGCTCAGTTAAGCGTACAGCCCAGCGACCGCTAGCTGCAGGGTTAGTTTCAAGTGGTGAAGCTCTAAGCTTATTTGTACTGCTTATTGTGGTGGCGTTTGGTTTAGTGTTAACGCTCGGGTGGTCAACGATATTACTGTCGTTTGGTGCCTTAGCACTGGCGTTTTGTTATCCATTTATGAAGCGTTATACCCAATTACCGCAAGTTGTGCTGGGTGCTGCATTTAGTTGGGCTATTCCGATGGCCTATATGGCATCAATTGGTTCTGTACCATTAGAAGCCTGGCTACTATTTACCGCGAATCTTGTTTGGACTGTGGCTTATGACACCATGTATGCCATGGTTGATAGAGACGACGATTTGAAAATAGGGGTCAAGTCAACGGCAATCTTGTTTGCAAGCTATGACAGACACATCATCTTTTTACTCAATGCTTTATTTATCGCAATTCTTGCTTACATTGGCATGAGTCATCAACTTGCCTTGCCTTATTGGCTGGGGTTAGTGGCAGCGGTTGGGTTTTTACTTTATCAACAAATGCTTATTCATAAACGAGAACGAGATCCTTGCTTCAAAGCATTTTTGAATAATCACTATGTGGGGTTAGTGATTTTTATTGGTTTAGCAGCATCCTTGCCACTGCCATTTTAATTATCTAGGTGGGTCGATAATACCGCTGATCGACGCATTTTTTCTGAACCAGCCCGCAATAGAGTAGCGAACATCATTTGCGGGTAATACTTCATGCATAAATCGTTCGCTTTCAAACATAACCAGCATGCCGGCTTGAGGTTTTACGACAATCTCAATATCTTTACTTTTCGGCTTGTAAATCACCAACTCACCGCCAGATTCTGGCGTATTTAAGTAACAAACCGTTGTGAAAATGCGATTCGAACGACCTTTGAAGGCATCATAGTGCTTTTTATAAAAGTCACCTTGTTGATACTTTGCATAATGGCATTCATAGTCAAACAACCCTAAATAAAAACTACGGTTTAACTGTGTTTTTATCGCTTCCATGGTCGCAAGATATGTAATTTGTGCTTGGCTTGAACTATCAAACCAGTAGGTTTTATCTTTACGAACGGTTTTATCTATTTGTTGGTCGTTCAAACGGCCAATGCCAGCAGTATGGAAATGTGGGTTAATACGATAACAATCAGCCATTAAATCAGCGATTAAGCTTTCATCAATCGCGTTTTCAACAACGGCATAGCCAGCACGTTCGATGGCATCTAAATAAGTGTCGGAAATAAGCTGCGCGGTCATTCATGTGCACAATCAAAAAAAGGTGCGTAAGTGTATATGAAAAATTGTGCAATGCACGCTTTTTATGCAGTAGATAGTGTGAAAAATAAAGGCGGATTAGCTAGCCTGATTTATTTCAGGCTAGCGGTAATTAAACGGCGCTTAGCCTTGGCTTGCTAATGCTGTTTTTTCAATGAGATCAAGTAAATGACTAACGTGAGAGTTCTCATTGATTTGTTGGTTTGTTTGGATCACAAGCTGCTCGTGTGCGATGCCTTTATTGGTTTTCAATAATAGTAATTCTGGGTCTGAAGAGACAATATTTGTGTGTTCAATACTGGCAATGGCGATGTGATTCGACTTTTTAAGGCCATCCATTACTTGTTCAATGCTACCTACTTTGATACTTGATGTTTTATCAAAAGATTCGATTGCATCGTTTAGCATAGACTGCACTTGTTTTGACTGTGAAAAGCAGCTGTACATTGGGTAGTCTGCAAAGTCGCGTTTGCTAATGTCGCTCTTATTTGCAAGCGGGTGGTTTTTAGCCACGAAAATGATCAGTTGATCAGGTAAATGAATATCACTGCCAATGCTGTTCATCGCTTGAGAACATACACTGATATCAATTTCACCTAATTGTAGTTTACGTACAAGCTCACTTTGCTCTTGTAACTGCATCTCAATTTTAACGTGTGGATACTGCGCTAAAAACTGACCGCAAGATACTGGTACTACCGTGCTTGCTTTGTTGGTATAGCCAATAACTAGCTTCTCGTTAGCACAGCCATTTAATGACTCGAATAAACGTTTTTTAGTTTCTTCAAGGTTGTCGAGGGTTTGTTTAGCGTACTCTAGGAAAAGTTCACCTTCTTTGGTTAACTTTACAGAGCGAGTAGAGCGGGTAACGAGTTCATAGCCAATTTCATCTTCAAGCGTTTGGATGCTTCGAGTTAACGCTGAAGTGCTAATTTGGGTTTTTTCTGCAGCTTGGCGGAAATGCCTCAGCACGCCTAGTGCTACAAATTGTTCAAGTTGTTCAAATCTCACTTTAATAGTCCCTTGTTATAAGTAAGCCCTTTACGTCCAGGCGGTATTATTATACTTCACGGTGGGCATAGTAAATTATTGTACCCTTTTTGGGAAGTGTTTGTTTTACAGAAAAGTTACAATTAATCAGGGTAACGGTCTTTAATCTCTAAGAAAAGTGGTAAATTTTCAAGTAGTAAGTCGACTAGAATTGGATCAAAATGTTTCGCGCGCTGGTCTTTTATTAATAATAGTGCCTCATCTAATGGCCACGCTTTCTTATAACAACGGTCGCTACAAAGCGCATCAAACACATCAGCAAGGGCGGTAATGCGGCCAACAATATTAATATCGTCACCAATTAAACCTTGTGGATAGCCTGAACCGTCCCACTTTTCATGGTGTTGATAAGAAATTAAAGCGCCGCATGTCAATATCTCGTTACTTGAATTTTTTAATATTTCGTAACCAATTTCGGCATGGGTTTTCATTATTTCCCATTCATCATCAGTCAGTTTGCCCGGTTTATTCAATATGCTGTCGGGAATGCTAATCTTACCAATGTCATGCAGTGGTGAAGCAAGCTTAATGATTTCACATTGAAATGGGTTAAGCTCTGAAAGCTGTGCCAGTAACTCGCTGTATAATGCAACACGCTTAACATGAGAGCCTGTTTCTTTAGAGCGCTTTTCAACCGCCTCACCAAGAATATAAGACAACTCTTTTTGCGACTCTTTCACCATTTCTCTGAGCTTTAAGTTGTCGTAGGCGAGTGCAATATTGTTGGCATAAAACTCTAACAGCTGATGCTCTGTTGGCTGTAACTTACTGCCTTTGTGAACATAGAGCATGGTTTCAAGACCCGCTTTGGTAGGGAAGTAACCAATATAATCATTACTTGTTTTCAGTGATGATTTTCGCTCGTGGGCATCTATAAATAAGTTTTTTACTTCGTCAGGAATGGTGTTTTGCTTTGGTGTAGGACCCACGCCAGAGGCGGCAAGCAATTGAAAATCTTTTGCTGGTGACGATTGTAGATTAACGGCCGCAGCACAATAAATTTGCGTGTCATTAATCCCCATCACATTAGTCACATGACTTAAAATTGTTGAAGCAAATTCATGAACACTGTCACATTTTAAAAAGTTAGCAGATGCATTAATGATCTGTTCAAGGCCATGTTTGTGGCGGTCAATAATTTGAATATCGCGGTGTGCTCTTAACGCCGAGTAGAGCAGGGTTTTAATTTTAATCGCGGTGAGCTCAGTTTTGTTTTTATAATCATTGATGTCGTAATCGCGGATAATCGCTTCTTCAGGGGCTTCACCTGGCTGACCTGTGCGTAGTATTAAGCGAATATCGTGGTTTTCTATTTCATCGCGAATGTATTGAATAAGTTCAAGACCAGCATGGTTGGTTTCCATGACTACATCAACAAGAGCGACAGAAAATGGAATGTCTTTTTTTAGAAACTCTTTTGCTTCGGCAGCAGAATAGGCGTCATAAAAGCGCAGACTTTTATTTTCAAAAGTAAACCCAGCTAATACTAGTTTCGTAACTTGGTGAATATCTTCTTCATCATCAACAACAAGAATATGCCAGTATTCAGGTTCTTCAGTTTGTACATTATTTTCTTCTAACTGTTCTTCAGAAAATAAGAAATCATCCACAAAAACACCACTTATTGTTGTATCTCATACAATAAGTATAGAGGCAGAAATTTACTCTGCCTTATCTGAAACTGGTTTTTTTTCGATATTCTTCAATTCGATTTCAATAGCATCACATGAAATGTGAATCTCATACAAAGAGGTGAGAAGCGACAAGGCTAAGCACGCGAGGCTGATACCAAATAAAATGATACCTGTGGTATTAAATTCGATGAATAATGCAAACATTGATAAGGTACACATTAAAAAAGAGGCAACACCATAAACCTGCATTACGCGAATTAATTTAATGCGTTTTCTTAAATTGGTAATTTGCGCAACAACCAATGGGCGGATACTTTCTCCTTCACGTGCATTGAGTTCTCGAATAAGCTGAGCAAGCACTAAAAAGCGATTAGTGTAAGCAAGTAACAGTAAAGAGATCGCAGGGAATAACAATCCCGGTGTTGTTAAAGTCATGTGGCTACCTTGAAATAAGCATTGCAGCGAAGTTAGTTGCTAGCGTAGTTTAGGATTTAAAGACAGAAAAGTAAAAGGGAAGTAATTTGCAAAACAATAATTTAAATCAACCAGCCAAGCAGGACCCATTCGCTTGGGTGAAAGTGTTTCAGGCTGAAAACGGCTTAGAAGCAAACATTATTAAAGGGCTTTTAAAAAGTAAAGGGATCGAATCGCAACTACAAGGAGAGCTTTTACAAGGGGCGCTTGGGGAAATCCCATTTGAACAAACAGGGGTTGATATACTTGTTTACGCATTAAAAGAGCGCCAGGCGCAAGAAATATTGCTAAACTACCGGCAATTAAAACAATCGGCTCCTGACTGGGTATGCCCAAAATGTCATGAGCTTAACGGAGCAACATTTGAAATATGTTGGTCTTGTGGGACTGTAAAGAATGACGAAAGCGAATAATTTTCAACGTATTAGAGAATTAAACTATTTGCAAAAAGCGGTGTTAGGCGGGGCATTACTTGAACGTATGCTGCCTAACTATAGCTTGTTTAGTGAAGCAACTGGGTTTGGTGATGCCGCGGTATTTCGTAGTGCACTAAATGTGTGCTGGGAAAAAATCTTACTGCCAAAAAGTAAGATTAGCCTTGAAAAGCAGATTGAGAAAATTGAACCAAATGTACCGGAGCTGAGCGACTTTGATATGTTTGGGACTTATCCAGCAATCGATACAGCAACCGCTTTATTAGGTATGTTGCATGGGTTGATTGCAAAAGATGAACAAGAGTTCTTGAGCATCAGTAAAATTTCACAGGCCTCGGTGGCACGCTTCATAGAGTACCAACTAACGGTTGATGGTGAAGTAGCAGATAACAAAGCCGTACGTGAACACCCTTTAATGCAATACGAAATTGATGTACTTGCTGAGCTTATTGATTTTGTAGAGCAAATGGGCCGAATTACCTCAGAGAACGTAAAAGAGCTTAAGCAGCTGGCGGTATCTGACGGTCAAACCAACATTGGTATTGCAATTTAATATTTAGTAATGCGTGTTTTCGCTGTAAAATGCGCGTTTGTTTTTTCTTGGCGGAGTAATTGATGCGAATTTTAGGTATTGAATCATCATGTGATGAAACAGGTATTGCCATTTATGATGATGAACAAGGCTTATTAGCACATCAACTGTATAGCCAAGTAAAAGTACATGCTGATTACGGCGGTGTGGTACCTGAACTTGCTTCACGGGATCACGTGCGTAAAACCTTACCTTTAATTGATGCCGCCTTTGCACAAGCGGGCTGTGGCCCAGAAGACTTAGATGGTATTGCTTACACCGCAGGCCCTGGACTTGTTGGGGCGCTCCTTGTGGGTACTTCTATTGGTCGCTCATTGGCCTATGGTTGGAATATTCCAGCCGTTGCTGTACATCATATGGAAGGTCACCTACTTGCGCCAATGCTTGAAGAGGACAAACCGGAATTTCCGTTTATCGCACTATTAGTGTCAGGCGGTCATACTATGATGGTTAAAGTATCAGGCATTGGTGAATACGAAGTATTAGGTGAGTCAGTTGATGACGCCGCAGGTGAAGCATTCGATAAAACCGCGAAGTTATTAGGTCTTGATTACCCTGGCGGCCCACGTTTAGCAAAACTTGCAGAGCAAGGGTCGCCTGAGCGTTTTGTTTTCCCGCGCCCGATGACTGATAAACCAGGCTTAGATTTTAGCTTTAGTGGTTTAAAAACAGCGGCATCCCTTGCGATTCGTGATAGCGATGATGATGAACAAACTAAAGCTGATATTGCTCATGCATTCCAAACAGCAGTTATTGATACCTTAATCATTAAATGCAAACGTGCATTAAAACAAACCGGTATCAAACGTTTAGTGATTGCTGGTGGTGTGAGTGCTAACGTGCAACTGCGTGCTCAACTTGAACGAGTAATGCAAGGCATGAAAGGGCGCGTGTATTACCCGCGCACAGAGTTTTGTACAGATAACGGTGCAATGATTGCTTACGCTGGTATGCAGCGTTTGAAAGCCGGTCAATTTGCAAGCCTCGATATGAAAACTAAGCCGCGCTGGCCTATTGATTCACTCGAAGCCTTATAACTGCTCGCTATTCTTGTTCAGGGGCTTTTTTCTTAGCCCCTACTTTAGGTTCTTCCCCTGCCATCAAGCGAGTAATATTTGCTCTGTGACGGAAAATTATCAGTATGGTTAAAAAGGTAACAGGCAAGGTATACAAAGGTTTTATCCACCACGTATAAAGAGGTGCTAATGAAACCGTAACCAGAGCCGCAAGTGATGAATAACGCGTGATAGCAACAATTAAGATCCACGTTGCAATCAACATCCCACCTAGCGATAAACCAATCGGTAATAACGTGCCAAAAGCGGTCGCGACGGCTTTACCACCTTTAAAACTAAAAAACAGTGGATACATATGGCCTAAACAGGCAGCCACACCAATTAAACCTAACATTAGAGGGTCTATTTTTAAAAAGTAGGCACCCCAAACAGGAATGGTTCCTTTTAAAATGTCAAAGACAAGAACTAAAACAGCGGGGACTTTACCACCAAGGCGATAAACATTTGTAGCACCCGGGTTATTCGATCCATGACTGCGTGGGTCTGGTAGTTTAAACAGCCGTGATACAAGGATAGCGGAAGAGACCGATCCCAGTATGTAAGCTAAAACTAACATTAAAACTTCTAACACGCGCTTCCTTATTTTTTAATCTGCACTTTTGGGCTATCATTGGCGGCAAAACCATCTGCCGCTCTCATCGAGTAGTATGTAAGCACCATATTGCAATGCATCTATCCGTTATTGTAGGGGTAATTTTTATATATTAAAACACTATGACAGCTTATACAGCGCATTATTGAAATCAATAAGCGTTTAGGATGAGTATTGTTTTTAATATTTATGTCACTTGGAGTATCAATGGACAAGGTATATATATCACAACTGCACGTAGACACCATCATTGGCGTGTATGATTTTGAAAAAGAAAGTAAACAAAGCCTGTATTTTGATATTGAAATGTTATGTGATATTTCAGCCGCAGCGGCAACGGATGATATTAATTTAGCCCTTGATTATGCCAAGGTGAGTGAGCGAGTGATTGAGCACACAACAGCAAAACCTGTTGAGCTGCTTGAGACTTTAGTTGAGCAATTAGCTGCATTGATCCTGGCTGAGTTTACGACCAACCAAGTGACTATTCGTGTTAGTAAACCAGCCGCAGTGCCACAAGCGCAAACTGTGGGAGTTGAGATCACCCGTCGTAAGGCAAACTAACATGGCGCAAATATTTATTAGCCTAGGCTCTAATGTCAACAAAGAGCATTATCTTCGACAAGCGCTTATTGCCTTAAAGCCTTATTTTCCTGACTTTATACACTCGTCTGTTTATGAAAGTGAAGCGGTGGGGTTTGCAGGTAACAATTTTTATAATTCAGTGGTTGCAGCAAAAACCGATATGCCATTAGCTGAACTCTGTAAACTACTGAAAAAAATTGAACTTGAGAATGGCCGTACCCGCGAGGATAAAAAGTTTAGCCCGCGCACATTAGACCTTGATTTATTGTTTTATGATGACATTATCTGTGATTCGCCTGCGCAGTTACCGCGGGATGAAATAACCAAAAATGCGTTTGTATTACAGCCTCTTGCTGAAATAGCTCCCGACTTTTTTCACCCTGTAGCTAAGCTAACTTTGGCTGAGTTATGGAATAATTATAACAACCCACAACAAAAACTATGGAAGGTGGAGTTTTCTAACCCATGAGTATTATAGAGATAATTGTTTTAGCCTTAATTCAAGGATTGACTGAGTTTTTACCTATTTCGAGCTCAGCTCATTTAATTTTACCCTCACAAGTTTTAGGTTGGCATGACCAAGGCTTAGCATTTGATGTTGCGGTACACGTAGGTACGTTAGGTGCGGTGGTACTGTATTTTCGTAAAGAAGTGGTGGATATTCTCGGCGCTTGGTTTAAATCATTTGGCTCACAAGGAGCAACCGATGATAGTCGTTTAGGCTGGTGGATTATTGTAGCGACTATACCTGCATTATTAATTGGTTACCTATTCAAAGATTTTGTTGAAAGCTACTCGCGTAATGCATGGGTTATAGCCACCTCAACCATCGTATTTGGTTTGTTACTTTGGTATGCCGACGTAAAAGCAAAGCAAGTTAAGAATATTTACCAAATAAACTTTTTTAGCGCGTTATTGTTAGGGTTTTCGCAAGTTCTCGCTATGGTTTTCCCTGGAACATCGCGTTCAGGTATTACCATTACTGTGGGTTTAATGCTGGGCTTAAACAAGCAAAGCGCTGCACGTTTTTCATTTTTAATGTCAATCCCTGTGATTGCCGCAGCAGGTTCATATTATGTGTATCAGCTTGCAACAGCGGGCGAGGCAATTGATTGGCATGCTATTTTACTAGGCGCAGGTTTATCATTTGTGTCGGCTTATGCATGTATTTTCTTTTTCTTAAAAGTGATTGAGCGCATGGGCATGATGCCATTTGTTATCTACCGCTTACTATTAGGTGTAGGTTTGTTTGCGTTCTTAATGCTGTAAAATAAGTATTCACCTTAATTCGAAAAACACCTCAGATTGAGGTGTTTTTTTATGTTGGCTATTTGGCAAAAGTCTATTGCCGTGTAGTAATGGTAAGTAAAGCTTATATTTGGCATTATAACGCCTTACTTATCTCTTATTCATTTTGCTCAGGACAGTAGATGCATATTCATATTCTTGGAATTTGTGGCACCTTTATGGGGGGAATTGCCGCAATCGCTAAATCGTTAGGTCACACCGTGACAGGCTCTGATCAAAATGTGTACCCGCCGATGAGCACGCAATTAGAAGAGCTAGGTATTACACTCACCCAAGGTTATGACGTTGCCCAACTAGAACCCGCGCCAGATATGGTCGTCATTGGTAATGCTATGAGTCGAGGCAACCCTTGCGTTGAATACGTACTAGATAAAGGCTTGCCTTATACTTCAGGCCCAGAATGGTTAAAGCATAATTTATTGCAAAACTCGTGGGTTTTAGCTGTTGCAGGTACCCATGGTAAAACGACTACAGCCAGTATGCTGGCATGGTTACTAGAATACGCAGGAATGAAACCGGGCTTTTTGATTGGCGGTATCGTACAAAACTTTGGGGTGTCTGCCCGTGTTGGCGAAACGCCATTTTTTGTTATTGAAGCGGACGAATACGACACGGCGTTTTTCGATAAACGCAGTAAATTTGTTCATTATTTACCGCGCACCTTAATTCTAAATAATCTTGAATTTGATCATGCTGATATTTTTGAAGATTTAAACGCAATAAAGAAACAATTTCACCACTTGATGCGTACATTACCCTGTAGTGGCAAAGTGATTTGGCCAAGCCAAGACGAAGCACTACAAGATGTGATTGAACGTGGCCTTTGGAGCGAGAGCGAAACACTCTCGGGTGATTGGGATTACCGTTTACTTAAAGCTGATGGTAGCGAGTTTGAAGTGCTATTAAATTCACAAGTGCAAGGTGTTGTCAGCTGGCAAGCCATGGGTGAGCACAATGTCAAAAATGCCATTATGGCCATTGCAGCAGCCAGACACGTCGGTATCGCGGTATCTGTCAGTATTGCAGGCTTAGCTGAGTTTATCTCTCCTAAGCGCCGTATGGAGCTTAAAGCCGACATTAACTCGATAAAAGTGTATGACGACTTTGCCCATCATCCAACGGCAATTAAAACAACCTTAGCAGGGCTACGTGCAAAAGTAGGCACTGATAAGATAATTGCTATTTTAGAGCCTCGTTCAAACACTATGAAAATGGGCGTGCATCAACAAACCCTAATTGATTCACTCGATGCAGCAGATGATGTGTATTTATTTGAGCCAGAAAATTTAAGCTGGTCGCTTAAAGAATATGCAGACAAAGCTGGTATGCATTGCATGAAAAGCACTGAGGAAATCATTACTCAGGTTGTTGGCAACAGTGCGCCGTCACAACATATTTTAATTATGAGTAATGGTGGTTTTGAAGGTATTCATCAGCGTTTAATCTCTGCTCTTGAACAAAACTAACCCGTATACGGAGCTTAACTGTATGCAATTTAAAGATAAAATAACGTTAGCTTTTAGCGGTGCTTCAGGTGCTCCCTATGGCTTACGGTTACTAGAGGTATTACTTGAACAGCAGTTTCAGGTGTATGTACTGATTTCAAGTGCGGCAAGAGTGGTGCTTGATACTGAATCGAATATTAAACTTTCAGGCAACGAAGACAAAGCGACAGAGCAGCTTAGTACACTTTTTAACGCTGCCCCTGAGCAACTCAAAGTATTTGGTAAAGACAACTGGTTTAGTCCTGTTGCATCAGGCTCAGCTGCGCCGAAAAAAATGGTGGTTTGTCCGTGTAGTGCAGGTTCAGTGTCTGCAATTGCGGTCGGTGCGTCAGATAACTTACTTGAACGCGCTGCTGACGTGGTGATTAAAGAACGTGGGCAATTAATTTTAGTCCCGCGTGAAACGCCATTTAGCGAAATTCACCTTGAGAACATGCTGAAGCTAGCAAAGCTAGGCGTAACCATTATGCCTGCAGCTCCGGGGTTTTATCATCAACCAGAGCAGATTTCAGATCTGGTTGATTTTATGGTGGCGCGAATTTTAGATCATTTAAACATTGAACATACTTTGACGAAACGTTGGGGTTATGGAGAGGGCAAACAGTGAGCGAAAAAACGATCGCATTAAATATTGAAGGCCTAAAAAAGGTTTATAAAAATGGTGTTGAAGCCGTAAAAGGCATTGATTTACAAGTTCAGCAAGGCGATTTCTTTGCTTTACTTGGACCAAACGGTGCAGGTAAATCAACCACCATTGGTGTTATCTCATCGTTAGTGAACAAAAGTGCTGGTCGGGTTCAGGTGTTTGGTCACGACATTGATACAGACCTTGAAGCCGCTAAGTCTGAACTAGGCTTAGTGCCGCAAGAATTTAATTTCAGTCAGTTTGAAACACTAAATCAAATTTTGGTTAACCAAGCGGGTTACTACGGTGTGCCAAGAAAGCTAGCGCATGAACGCGCTGAAAAATACTTAAAGCAGCTAGGTTTACTTGAGAAAAAAGATAAGCAAGCACGCACCCTTTCAGGCGGTATGAAACGCCGTTTAATGATTGCTCGTGCACTGATGCATGAACCTAAGTTACTCATTTTAGATGAACCAACAGCCGGTGTTGATATTGAGCTACGCCGCTCTATGTGGGATTTTCTTCGCGAGATTAATAAGCAAGGTGTGACCATCATCTTGACTACCCATTATCTAGAAGAAGCTGAGCTGTTATGTAAAAACATCGCGATTATCGACAGTGGTGTGATTGTTGAAAACACCACCATTAAAGCGTTACTTGCCAAGCTTGATAAAGAAACCTTTGTACTGGATTTAAAGCAACCTGTGCAGCCAATTAGCATCGACGGTTACAAATACACACTGACTGATGATCACACTTTAGAAGTTGAAGTGGCGAAGTCTCAGGGTTTAAACCAAGTATTTAGTGCGCTGACTGAACAAGGTAATAGTGTGCTGAGTATGCGAAATAAAGCAAACCGATTAGAAGAGCTGTTTGTAGGCTTATTAGAACAAGGGCGAGGCGAATAATGTTTAGATATGGAGTAGCGCTAAAAAGTATTTGGATCAAAGAGTGTATTCGCTTTTTACGTATTTGGGTGCAAACCTTAGTTCCTCCTGCAATCACGATGAGCCTGTATTTTGTGATTTTTGGAAATCTGATTGGTTCTCGTATCGGTGATATGGGTGGCTTTACTTATATGGAGTTTATTGTCCCGGGTCTGATTATGATGTCGGTGATCACCAACTCTTACTCGAATGTTGCTTCGAGTTTCTATTCGACTAAATTTCAAAAAAGCATTGAAGAGCTATTAGTTGCACCAGTACCCAATTACATCATTGTACTTGGCTATATGGGCGGTGGCATGACACGAGGCATGCTGGTTGGTTTAATTGTTACCTGTGTTTCTTTGCTATTTGTTGATATTCAAATTCATAATATTTTTGTGATTATGGCAACGGTTATTTTAACGTCGGCTGTGTTTGCGTTAGGCGGTCTTATCAATGCAATTTATGCTAATAGTTTTGATGATATTAGTATTATCCCGACCTTTATTTTAACGCCGCTGACTTATCTCGGTGGGGTGTTTTACTCTATCACCTTGTTGCCAGAATTTTGGCAAGGCGTATCGCAAGTGAATCCAATTATTTATATGGTGAATGCATTTAGATATGGTTTCTTAGGTGTGTCTGATGTCGATTTATCGGTAGCATTTGGTGTACTTGGTTTATTTATTGTAGGTTTATTTACGTTAGCATTAACCCTTATTAAACGTGGTGTGGGGCTTAGACATTAATGACGGATGCAAATTCGAGAAGTATTGTATCGAATCAACCTGGCTTACATGAAAAGCTAGACGAAATTGTTTTAAAGCACTTAAGTGCTGAATTTAAAAAGCCGATTGCAGAGCATACGCAAGCGGCTTTTGATCAGGTTAACGAGAAGGTGCAGGCGTTTAAGGGGCCGCTCATTCTTGATTCGTGTTGTGGTGTGGGTGAAAGCACCGCTAACTTAGCAAAACGTCACCCCGATGCACTGGTGATTGGCATTGATAAATCATCACATCGTTTAGACAAGCATGATATCGAGTACAAGCAAACGGATGCAGGGCAGTACATTTTAGTACAAGCTGATTTAAACGACTTTTGGCGTTTAGCCGTGGCTGCAAACTGGCAACCTAGTCATCATTATTTGTTGTATCCAAATCCTTGGCCAAAAGCAAAGCACTTGCAAAGACGCTGGCACGGCGCTGCAATTTTTCCGTATATCGTTAAATTAGGCGGTCGCTTAGAGCTTAGAAGTAACTGGGATATATACGTTAAGGAATTTGCCCGCTCATTAGAGCTTGCAGGGCATAAGTGCGATGTTGAACTATACGAAAGCGATACTGCAATTACCCCATTCGAACGTAAATATTGGGCCAGTGGTCAACAAAGTCACCGTTTGGTGATCAACCTTTAATGAATATAGGGAGTCGGTGGTGCAAAGTGACTCCCTTGCATTAAAGTCACACCCGCGCGAGCTAGTGCGTCTGCTATTTGCTCGTTATCAACTTGCTCAGCAATCACTTCAAGTTTAAGTTGCTGAGCATATTTCACCAAGTTCTCAATAAACAGATAGTTATCGGCATTGATATGAATTTGGCTGACCAATCCTTTATCAAGTTTTAGGCCATCAATTTCGAGCTTTCTGATGTGGGGCAAGTTTGAAAAACCCGCGCCAAATTCATTAATAATAACCTGAGCGCCTTTATTTTTTAGGGTATTAATAAACGTTTTTACTTCACTAAAGTAAGCGATAGCATCACGCTCATAAAACTGAAAAATAATATTATGGGGCTGCGGGTAGCGCCTTAGTTGTAACTCTAAAAACTCGCTTAAACTAGGATCGAGAATATCTTGCGCAGTAATATTAATGCTCCAGCGCACATTGGTTTTTCTAAATTGTTCAATGCAACGGGTAAACATGGTACGTCTTAAAAGGCCGTCCATCCGTGAGCGCTTTAATACCATCATAAAGTAATCTGGTGCATGAATACGGCCCGTGGCACTGGCCATTCTGGCAAGGCATTGATAATGGTCAATCTGTTTGCTCTGGTTGTCATAGACAGCTTGAAAATAAGGGACAATGCGATTGTTATCGAAAGCTTCTTTTACTTCTTTGGCAAGGGTTACGTTACTTCTAAATCGCTCTTCAACTTGTTTAAAGACATTTTCATAACGCACAATACGCTGGTTATTTAGCTTTGCTTGTTGCAGCGCAACATGGGCATTTTCAATCAGCATTTGCTTGTTACCAGTGGCGATACCTGCATACAAGCTCACGTAAATATAAGGTTCTTTTAGTGCTGGAATTGCATGGTTAAAGGCCGTTATTACATCATCGATATTGCGCTCATCACTATGCGTTCTTAATAGCGCAATTTTATTGGTTGCTAAACGATAAACAAACCCTTCGCCTGGCATTCGTGATTGAAAATAGCCAAGTAGGTTTGCCATTACTTTATCGCTCACTTGCGTGCCATAAAAACTGCTAATGTCTTCTAACTCATTAATGGCAATAACGGCCAGTTCCATGCGGTGTTTAGTGGTTTTTTTTATGTAGTATTCCAGCGCAACATGGTTCGCAAAGCCGGTACGGGCATCCGTAGAGAGCGAGCGTTTCAGTTGTAAAAAATACAGCCCTGCAATAAGTGCAGCGATAAAGAAAAAGAAGCAGCCGGTGATCATTGCGCGTGTAACACTATGCTGCAGCTGCTGATTCAAATCACTAATGGTTATGTCGGCACCAGTGATATAAGTGTGGCCATTATTATCGACAAAAGTCACAAAAATACTTTTAAAATAGCCCCATTGATCTTTTGAGATCTCAAAGACTGGTTCAGTCGAAAAAAAGGCTTCTTTATTAAGTTCAGTTGCTTCTGGGTAGGCATCTAGAAACTGGGTAACGCGGCCATTGTTTTGATCTTTTTGCGTGTAACTCGAGGCGCTAAAATACACTTTGCCGTCGCGCAGTACCATTGCGTACACATAGGCTAATTGCATTTGTTTTGCATACTCAGATAGAGCACGGCTTTTTTCTTTATAGGTTGCCGCAGAGACTGGTAACCCTGCATTCACTATATTGTGGTAGTCATCACCGAGGATATGTTTGACACTGACCGCAGCATTAAGCAATTTGCTATCGATATTTTCCATGATCTCACTGCGGGTGGTTTCATAGGTGTAATAGATATAGCCAAATAAGCTTATAAAAAATGCGGCGAAGCCATATAGCAGCCAGCTGGTTTTTTGCATTCCTTTGGGCATAGAGGTTCCCTTAGCAGTTATCATTTGATTATACTCAAAAAATGCGGGGCTGATAGTAGAAAATGCCCGCAAATTTCATTAACTGATCACTTTTTTGTCATCGAAATTAGGGCTTTTTTGCTTTATGCGAGACATTTTCGTGATATTCCAGTAAAGTTAGCCAATTTCGTAGAAACAGTGCTGCAAAAGTGCTCACCAAGGTGTCCCATCATCGGGTGCATTTTTAGCTGCTAATTATGGGTATTAGGATGGATCAAAAGCGTTGTGCCGTCGCCTCTAAAGAAAGCTTGATTCGTATTTTTACGGTGCCAGAAGCACCAGACTCGACATTAAGTAAAATCGAATCTGAAATTTCTAGCAATTTAGCTGGGTTCTTAAATGAGAACATTGCAGCGATTGAAAAGCCTTTGCACGAAATTGAAAAAGACTTTCAAACGGCCACTATTCCAGAAGAGCCAACTTTTGTTTCTGATTACGCTCAAGACATTATGGAGCAGTTAGTTGCTCATTCTGTGCATACCGCTGCGCCGAGTTTTATTGGCCATATGACCTCAGCGTTACCGCACTTTGTGTTACCGCTATCTAAGTTAATGGTCGGTCTAAACCAAAACCTAGTAAAAATTGAAACTTCAAAAGCATTCACACCACTTGAAAGACAAGTATTGGGAATGATGCATCATCTTGCTTATGGTGAAAATGACAGTTTTTACAGTAAATGGATGCACAGTGCGAAAACCTCATTAGGCGCATTTTGTTCAGGTGGCACTGTCGCTAACATTACCGCTTTATGGATTGCCCGCAACCGTTTATTAAAAGCCGATGGTGATTATAAAGGCATTGCTGCACAGGGGTTAATCGCTGGAATGCTGCACTATGGTTACAAAGGCTTAGCTGTACTTGTATCTGAGCGAGGCCATTACTCATTAGGTAAAACCGTTGATTTACTGGGCATCGGTCGCGATAACATCATTGCCATTGCTACTGGCGAAAATAATAAAGTTGATGTCGATGCGATGCGCAAAAAGGCTCATGAGCTTGAAGCGTCTGGTATTAAAGTAATGGCGCTTGTGGGTGTTGCTGGGACAACTGAAACGGGTAGTATCGATCCACTAAATGAGATGGCTGATTTGAGCGAAGAGCTTGGCTGTCATTTTCATGTCGACGCTGCATGGGGCGGTGCAACCTTACTTTCTTCAAATTACCGCCACCTTTTAAGCGGTATTGAGCGCGCTGATTCAATTACCATTGATGCACACAAGCAAATGTATGTGCCAATGGGGGCAGGTCTGGTGTTATTTAAAGACCCTGCCGCAACGGATGCTATTGAGCATCATGCGGAATATATTCTTCGTAAAGGCTCGAAGGATTTAGGGAGTCATACACTTGAGGGCAGCCGCCCTGGTATGGCAATGTTAGTACATGCTTGCTTACGTGTTATTGGCCGAAAAGGCTATGAGATGCTGATTGACCGTAGCATCGTGAAAGCACGCACTTTTGCCAACATGATCAAGCAAGATGAAGACTTTGAGTTAATCTCAGAGCCAGAGCTTTGCCTGTTAACCTACCGTTATGTTCCAAAAGAGATCCAAGCAAAGCTGAATGAGGCTGACGAAGAAACGAAATTAGATATTTACGCGTCGTTGAATCGCTTTACTGCAAGCATGCAAAAACGCCAGCGTGAAGCGGGTCGTTCTTTTGTATCCCGTACTCGTTTAACACCTGCAAAATATGACCATCAACCTACCGTGGTTTTTCGCGTTGTTTTAGCTAACCCATTAACCTCTAAAGCGATTCTAAAAGATATTTTAGCGGAGCAAAAAGAGCTGGCGAAAACCGACCCGGTATTTAAAAAATATTTAAGTAAGTATATGGAATAACAAAGGGAGCGTGATGCTCCTATTCACTAAAGCAGCTTGCTTTGATCATGTTACTGATAATCGCTTGCGAAGGTTTTATTTTTTCCATCGCCAAAAACTCATCTGGCTGGTGGGCTTGGTTAATTGAGCCAGGTCCCATAACAATGGTTTCGCAGCCAAGCTGTTGAATGAAAGGAGCTTCTGTACAATAGTTTACAGCGACAGCAGGTTGACCTGAGATTTTTTCGGCCAGCTTTACAAGTGCTGTATCAGTGCTACCACTAAATGCTGGGATAGGTTCATGCATGTCGATAACACTTACAGCATTTGGGTATTGGGCATTAATTTCTTCTGCAGCAGTTAGCAAAATCGCTTGCAGTTCTTGCACGCTTAAACCAGGTAAAGGTCGCATATCAATGTGCATTTCACAGCAGCCACAAATGCGGTTGGCATTGTCGCCACCATGAATATGACCAAGGTTCAAAGTAGGGTACGGAATTTTAAAGTGGTCAACTGAATATTTATTCTTTAATTCTTCTTTAATGATTAACAACTTTGTAATCATTTTATGCATGACTTCGATGGCGTTTAAACCACGCTCAGGATCAGAGCTATGGCCTGAGCGACCAATCACACGAATCGCTGTACTCATATGGCCTTTATGAGTAAATACTGGTGTCATATCAGTTGGTTCACCAATGATACAGCGCGCTGGTTTTAAATCTGGGTGGCGGCAAATTTGCTGTGCACCGGCCATCGTGGTTTCTTCATCGGCTGTGGCTAGGATCAATAGTGGCTCTGTTTGCTTAGTAGCATCAAGCTCGCTAATTGCCTGCAATACAAAGGCAAAAAAGCCTTTCATATCAATACTACCTAAACCATATAGTTTATTGTCATGCTCGCTGAGCTTAAACGGATCGTAATTCCAGCGGCTATCATCAAATGGCACCGTATCGGTATGACCTGCAAGCATTAAACCGCCATCCCCTTCACCACGTTTAGCTAATAAGTTGTAACGGCCTTTGCCGTTTTCAAGCTCCGTGATTTCACAAGTAAAACCAAGGCTTTCGCACCAGTTTGCGAGCAAGGTGATAACCCCTTTATTGCTCATGCACAAAGAATCTTCAATTGCACTAATTGAAGGGGCAGCAATCAGCTGCTGATACATAGATAAAAAAGAGGGTAGCGACATAAAAAATCCAAAAATAATTATTCAATCTAATTGCATAACAATATAAAAGTATTTATGATGAATATCAATTCACTTTTTAAGCATAAATATTAGTAAAGCTGTACGATGAACACGAAACGACGATAACCTGATTTCATTACTTTAGACAGTGTTTTTATTCGCAATTCAGCGAGTAATTTTAGGCGTATCGATAAACAGATTTAATAGGTAAAAGTAAGCAATGAATGTAGTGATTATTGGCGCAAGTGGTTATAGCGGCGCAGAGCTAGCAAGTTTAGTTGCTAAGCATCCAAAACTGACCCTAAAAGCATGTTATGTGTCTGAAGGGAGTTTAGATAAAGATAAATTATTAAGCGATTTATACCCTGAGCACCTTGGATTGTTAGAGTATCCACTACAACCTCTAACAGCTGAGGCTTTCCAAGATATCGAAAATAATGCTGATTATGTGTGCCTGTGTACAGATCACAAGGTCAGTGTTGATCTTGCTCCCCAATTTTTAGCCATGGGTAAAAAAGTATTCGACCTATCTGGTGGCTTCCGTTTAGCTGGGAATGAGGATTACCTAACTTATTACGGTTTCGCACATGAACATCCTGAGCTTTTAACACAAGCTGCATATGGTTTAGCTGAATGGAATAGTGATGCGATCAGTAAAGCAAACCTTGTTGCTGTAGCGGGTTGTTACCCAACAGCAGCACTTAATTCTTTGAAACCACTTAAAGAAGCGGGTTTATTAGCTGATCAAGCTATCATTGTTAATGCGGTATCAGGCGTTACAGGTGCTGGCAGAAAAGCCAGTGTTAATACGCATTTCTGCGAAGTGTCACTTGCTCCTTATGGTTTGTTTAATCACAGACACACACCTGAGATTGAGCAGCACCTTGGTCACCCTGTGCTATTCACCCCACATTTAGGTAATTTTCCTCGCGGAATCTTAGAAACTATTTATGTGCAATTAAAACCGGGCGTAACAGCAGAACAAGTGAGCGCGGCGTATCAAGTGTTAGCTAACGAGCCGTTAATTCGTTTACTTGGCAATAAAATTCCAAGCATCAAAGGCGTCGCTAAACAGCCATTTGTTGATATTGCATGGCAACAAAAAGGTGAGCAACTCATCGTTATGTCAGCGATTGATAACCTGCTAAAAGGCGCGGCAGGACAAGCATTACAGTGTATTAATTTAGCCATGGGTGAACCTCACCACACTGGTTTAGTAGGAGCGCTGTAATGAAAACTTGGATCATTAAAGTCGGTGGTGCTGTGTTAAATAGCGCAGATGCAGCAAAAGCGCTTTTTGATGTTTTAGCCTCTGAACAAGATAACTTTGTCATTGTTCATGGTGGTGGTGCCTTAGTGGATGCTTGGTTACAAGACGCAGGTTTTGTAACTGCAAAACATCAAGGCTTACGTATCAGCCCAAATGAGCAAATGCCTTATATTGTTGGTGCCCTTGCAGGTTGTGCCAATAAACAATTAATGAGCCAAGCAATCAGCGCAGGTCACAAACCTGTGGGTCTAAGCCTTTATGAAGCGGGTGTACTGGTATCTGAAAAACTTAAAGTATTGGCGCAAGTAGGTCAGTGTTCAGGTAGTTGTGACAGCGTGCTACCTAGCTTGCTTGAACAAGGTCGTTTACCCCTAGTGAGCTCTATTGGCTTTGGGGAAGATGGTCAATGGTACAACGTCAATGCAGATGAAGCCGCAGCGGCTATCGCTAAAGAGCTTGATGCAGAACTTATTTTTATGACTGATGTAGAAGCTGTACTTGATGCCAATAAGCAGCCACTACATCAACTTAATACGCAGCAAATCGAAACACTTATCCTTGAAGGAGTTATTCAGGGCGGGATGGAGGTCAAAGTAAAGACCAGCCTTCTTGCTGCCCAACATTTACGACGTGGTGTGTATATCTCAAGCTGGCTTAAGCCAGAGAATTTAGTCGCTTTATTAAAAGGCGAGCATGTAGGAACGAAAATTACACCATAGGTATTTCATGTTAAAGAATTTCTTAAATGGTCTTGAATTAGACCAAAAAGGCGCCCTTAAATTACTTAACTTAGCGCAAAAAATTAAAGCAAATCCAGCTGATTTTAGCCAAGCATTAGCGGGCAAATCAGTGGTTACCTTGTTCGAAAAACCCAGCTTACGTACCCGTTTATCATTCGATATTGGTATTAATAAATTAGGCGGTCATGCGGTTTATTTAGATTCACAAAATGGTGCCATGGGTGCTCGTGAATCAGTTAAAGACTTTGCTCTTAATATCTCCGCTTGGGCTGATGGCATTGTTGCTCGCGTGTATGCACACAAAACACTGACTACACTTGCTGAGTACTCATCGGTGCCTGTCGTTAATAGCCTGTGTGATTTATATCACCCATGCCAAGCGCTTGCTGACTTTTTAACGTTGCAAGAAGTGCATGGCGATGTTAGCAAACTAAAGCTTGCTTACTTAGGTGAAGGTAACAACGTCACACACTCTCTAATGTTATTAGCTGCCACTTTAGGCACTGATTTTGTTGCAGTTTGTCCTAAAGGCAGTTCGCCAGATTCACAAATTCTCAAGCAAGCAGAGCAAATTGCAGCAATGAATGGTGCGTCTGTTATGGTAAGTGACAGAATTGAGGCGGCAGTTGGCGCAAATGCAGTCTATGCTGATACCTGGGTTTCAATGGGTGATAAAACACCGCTTGAGCAGGTAAAAGCTAAATATATGCCTTATCAGCTTAACCAAGCCCTATTAGAGAAAACAGGTGCGCAGACTGTACTACACTGTCAGCCAGCGCATCGTGAGTTTGAAATTACCTCTGAGGTAATGGATGGCCCAGCATCAAAAATTATTCAACAAGCAGAGAATCGTATGCATGCGCAAAACGCTCTACTTGTCACATTATTAAATCCAAATTTTGTTTAAGGAACACCAATGAGTTCAATTAAAAAAGTCGTACTAGCCTATTCTGGTGGTCTTGATACATCGGCAATCGTGCCATGGTTAAAAGAAAACTACGGCTGTGAAGTAATCGCGTTTGTTGCTGATGTAGGCCAAGGCGCAGAAGAGCTCGAAGGCGTTGAAGCAAAAGCTATTGCTTCAGGTGCGTCAGAATGTCATATCGTAGACTTAAAAGACGAAATGGTCAGTGACTATATTTACCCAACTTTAAAAACAGGCGCTATTTACGAAGGTACTTACCTACTAGGTACGTCTATGGCACGTCCGATTATTGCTAAAGCGCAAGTTGAAATTGCCCGTAAAGTAGGTGCTGATGCGCTTTCACATGGTTGTACAGGTAAAGGTAACGACCAAGTACGTTTTGAGTCATGTTTCGCAGCCCTTGCACCGGATCTAAAAGTGATTGCGCCATGGCGTGAGTGGGACTTATCAAGCCGTGAATCATTACTTGATTACTTAGCTGAGCGAAATATTCCATGCTCTGCTTCAGCGACAAAAATTTATAGCCGTGATGCTAACGCTTGGCACATTTCTCATGAAGGTGGTGAGCTTGAAGATCCATGGTGCCAACCAAGTGATCAAGTATGGACGTGGACTAACTCGCCAGAGCAAGCGCCAAATGAAGCTGAATATGTAACATTAAACGTTGTTGAAGGTGAAGTGGTTGCAGTAAACGGTGAATCACTAACACCATATGACTGCTTAGTTAAATTAAATAACATTGCTGCGCCACATGGTGTGGGTCGTGTTGATATCGTAGAAAACCGTTTAGTTGGCATGAAGTCGCGTGGTTGTTATGAAACACCAGGGGGCACTGTGATCATGGCAGCTCTTCAAGCGGTTGATGAGCTTGTGTTAGATAAATCAAGCCGTAAGTGGAAAGAAGTGCTTGGTGGTGAGTTCTCTCACCTAGTGTATGACGGTCGTTGGTTTACGCCATTAAAAGACTCGATTCTTGCTGGGGCTGAATCACTGTCTAAGTTAGCAACGGGTGAAGTTGTGCTTAAGCTTTATAAAGGCCAAGTCACTGCGGTACAGAAAAAATCACCGAATAGTTTATACAGCGAAGACTTTGCAACCTTCGGTGAAGATGATGTATATGACCAATCACATGCTGAAGGCTTCATTCGTTTATTCTCGCTATCAAGCAGAATCTCAGCACTAACGAAAAAGTAATTTAATTATTGCTCTGCACGAGCAGGGCAATAGCCGAATTTGGAGACAGTTCAATGGCACTATGGGGCGGACGTTTTTCTACGGGTCCAGATGAAGCGTTTAAACAATTCAACGATTCACTTCCTTTTGATTATCAACTTGCAGAGCAAGACATTATTGGTTCAGTTGCTTGGGCAGGGGCGTTAAAACAAGTTAACGTACTTAATCAGCAAGAATACGATGACCTCGTTGCAGCACTTAATAAGTTGCTAGATGAGGTTAAAGCAAACCCACAAGCAGTCGCTGTAGCAGGGCATGAAGACATTCATTCTTATGTTGAATCAGCACTGATTGATAAAGTGGGCGACCTTGCTAAAAAACTTCATACCGGTCGTAGTCGTAATGACCAAGTTGCAACCGATTTCCGCTTGTGGTGTCGTGATACTGCTGAGCATATCCTTGAGGCAATTGCAGAGCTCAAAGGTGAGTTTATTGCCTTAGCTGAGCGTGAGCTAGGTACTATTTTACCGGGTTACACACACTTACAGCGCGCACAACCTGTGTTATTTAGTCATTGGTGTATGGCCTATGTTGAAATGCTTGAGCGTGATGAAAGCCGTTTAACCGACGCCAAAAACCGTATGAATTATTGTCCACTTGGTAGTGGTGCTTTAGCTGGAACAGCGTACCCAATTGATAGGCAAATTCTTGCCGAAGGGTTAGGTTTTACCGGCGCAACACGTAATAGCCTTGACGCCGTATCTGACCGTGACTTTGTGGTTGAGCTATTAAGCTGCGCATCAATTTCGATGATTCACTTATCGCGCATGGCAGAAGACTTAATTTTTTATAACTCGGGTGAAGCGGGCTTTATTGAGCTTTCTGATGGGGTAACATCAGGCTCTTCTCTTATGCCACAAAAGAAAAACCCGGATGCTCTTGAGTTAATTCGTGGTAAAACGGGCCGTGTATTTGGTGCATTCAGTGCCATGATGATGACACTTAAAGCACTACCACTTGCTTACAATAAAGATATGCAAGAGGACAAAGAAGGCTTATTTGATGCGATGCCAACTTGGCTGGCATGTATTCATATGGCGCAGGCATGCATTAAAGGTATTAAAGTTAATGCAGAGAGAACATTAGCGGCAGCAAAAGGCGGCCACTCAAATGCGACTGAGCTTGCTGACTATTTAGTGGCTAAAGGTATTCCATTTAGAGAAGGTCATCACATTGTTGGTACGCTCGTGCAAATGGCTATTGCACAAGGGAATAACTTAGAAGATTTAAGTTTAGAGCAATTTAAGTCTGTGCATAGCATTTTCGAATCAGATGTATATCCTGTATTAGAAATAGACGCGTGTATTAAAGCAAGACAAGCGCTGGGTGGTACGTCACTTGAGCAAGTAACAAGCGCCATTAAATACGCAAAAAAAAACAGCAAATAGCGGTACGTGACGCAACCTTAAATGATGTTGAGTCAATCGCTAAGCTTATTCAGCATTGGGCAACGGTAGGTGAAAACCTACCACGGGCTAAGAGCGACATGATTCACTCAATCAATGAGTTTGCTGTTACTGAGGTTGAAAACCAAGTTACTGGCTGTGCATCGCTTTATATTTACGACACTGGTCTTGCTGAAATCCGCTCACTTGGGGCGAACCCTGAATCGCGAATTGCCGGGCAGGGGCGTCAGCTTGTTGAACATTTGCTTAAAAAAGCCAAAAGCTTGGCGCTTAGTCGGGTAATTGTTCTGACAAGAGTGCCAGAATTCTTTGCAAGCCAAGGATTTAGTTTTTGTAGCAAAGACAGCTTACCAGAAAAAGTGATCAAAGATTGTGAGCTTTGCCTTCGTAAAGATAATTGCGATGAAGTGGCAATGGAATATATTTTAAAGCCGAGTAATAGCGCGGTGATCCCGTGTAAACACCTGGCTTAATTTTCCCTGGATAGGAAAAACGCACGGTTACCCCTGTGCGTTTTTTTATGCCTGAAATTTAGATTTGCTGAATTTTATGATCAAAAAGATCAAAATATATAAAAGTTGGATCGTTAATTGCTTTTATTATCAGTGCGGTGGCAACGTCGCGATGAAGTATAAAAAAGCGTCAAAAAAATGAGAGCGCTTAACTCAGCTTACAAGCTATTGTAAGCTGTACTGAAAAAACAATTAACTTAAAGGAATTAACTTATGCAAATTTCAAACAATAGCCAATTGCAAATGCAAGCTTACAGCCAAATGCAACAAACAAAGCCTGCTTTGGAACAAACTACTAGTAATAAAACCCTGCAATCTGATACAGTAACTTTATCAAGTGAAGCCTTGGCTTTATCTGGTGACGCAGACCTTCAACGTGGTGGCGGTGCTGTATTCCCAAATAAAAAGAAAGAAGAGTAGATGACGGGTATTCAATGTTTTTGACTGAGCTTTTTGGTGTTTTTTCATTATCAGCATTTGCTGTTTGGGGCTTGTTGATGGCATTTTTCTTCAATACCTTTGTATTTAGTTTAGGTATAAAAAGAAAAACTACCTTATTGCTCAGTTCATTTATCATGGCAACATCTTACTTAACAGGCGACTACTTCTTTACTTGGTTATCACCAGTCCCTGCAACGTACCTTGATTGGGCGATTTACGACATTGTAACGATTGTTTGTCTAACAATTGCTTATCTCTTTATGAGAAGAACAACACCCTCATTTTTATACCTTGTTGTAGGCTTATCTCTTAATTCAATTCTTTTTGTCCTAATGTATATTGACCTTTATGTTTACGGAAACACTCAACCTTGGTTTTTTTGGGACATCTATTCTTTTGGTGTAAATATCATAGATCTAACAATGATAATTGCGCTTATTGTAGACCGTGATATTTTGGGCCTCCATAAACTAAAAAACTTTATTACTGAGTCAATAAAGCCAAAAGAAATTAGAACACAAGCTTAGTAAATGTATATAACCGAAAATATTGGTGACTTGATAGGATCCTTCATTGAATGGGGGTTCTTAATGGCTTTTCTTTTAAATTTAGTGACCCACATTAATAAACCTGATAAACGCTTGGTTATCTTGGCGTTTATAATGATGGTTTCATACTTTCTAAGTGGTATTTTTAACTTATCTATCTATAGCTATCTAAACTGGTTTTATTTCGACCTGCTAACCATAACAACTATTTTAGCGTGGATTTACTATGCAAAAATAGGCGCTTTTAATGCGATCTACTACATTGTCTTGGGATTGTTTTTAAACGCAATTTTGATGATTAGCATATTTTTAGATATTGTAGTTCTCGAAAACAGAACACCTTGGGCACTCTGGAGTATCTATTCGTTTGGAGTAAATACCATTGATATACTGATGCTCATTGCATTGATTACGAATCGTGACTTTCTACTCTTTCATAAACTTTGCAGCTATATGAAATATAAATTTAGACTGTCATTTTTAGATAAATCTAAACACCTTACTAACGCTTAATGAAACTCGCCGTATTTTAAGACTTACTTCATGCTTAAACTAATCCAAGACAATTTTGGAGTGTACCTCGCAGCATTTATTATGTGGGGTTTCTTGATGTCGTTTCTTTATAACATGGTAAAGAAATCATCAGCACCGAATGGTGATAAAACAGTGATGTGGATTTCACTTGCATTGTTTATCTCCTACATGATGAGTGACCCACTACTTAATGTGGCGCTTGGCTACGATATGTTAGATTCAAGCTTTGCTTATGTGATTTGGGCGCTATCTGATTTAATAATACTACTCATTGTGTGGTTGATTGCACGTAAGCGAAATCTTACTCAGGCTCCTGCTAAACTTTATATATACACAGGGCTTATAGTTAACTCATCACTGTTTTTAGGCATATATTTCGATATTAATTACGTCTATACAGGAAGCTGGTGGTTCTGGGATGTCTACAGTATCACAGTGAACCTGATGGATATCATGATGCTCATCGCACTTTTCAGTAATAAAGACTTTTTAGGGCTTGTGAAGCTATACAGGAAAGTTCGAGGCCAAGCTGAAACAGCTTGACCCCAATTGGTTAGAAACGGTATTCCCAGCTAGTTCTAAGGGCTGTGTTTGTTTCTGACTCATCACCTATTTCATCTTTTGAAATAAGCCCTGTCACTTTCCACAGACCATT
Source organism: Pseudoalteromonas sp. S4492 (assembly GCF_005886115.1). NCBI lineage: Bacteria > Pseudomonadati > Pseudomonadota > Gammaproteobacteria > Alteromonadales > Pseudoalteromonadaceae > Pseudoalteromonas > Pseudoalteromonas sp. S4492. Next base: position 36,371 of record NZ_PNCP01000024.1, on the reverse strand, counting down.
AAACACAGATTGCTGATAACCAAGCTCTAACTGCAGCTGACTCGTATCTGATGCGAGCTCAGCGTGTGTGGTTTCGCTTTCAATCCAACGTAACTTCGCATGGCCACCATAACCATTTAGAGTGTGGTAATAGGCGCCAAGGATAGCCGATTTACTTTGTAGCGGTGTTGAGCTACCAATTAAGCGTGAGCGTTGTGTATAGCTGCCAGAGCCATATACGCAATCGCTAATTTGATCACAGCTCTGCTCTGTATTTGAGTATTCAAAGTAGCTTTTTAATAGACTTTCTTTCGAGCCAAAATAGCTTTCTACGCCTAGTGTATAAAATGGCTCACTCGGTGCTAAACCACTTTCATTTCGACCCATTACTTCAGCATAAAATGCCACAGGTTGCGCCGCTAAAGTGGTTGAATACTTAACATCTAAACTCGTTAAACGATGTGTTGATTCACTGCTTTCGAGTGTAATAGGATCGATTTCGAGGTTAGTTAAATAATCAGAGCCTGCACTGTTAATCGCAATTTCAAGGCCTGTTAATGGCGTACTTGCAAACCGGAGTGCCCAAAAGTCACCGTCATCTGAATTATTTAGATATGGCTTTTGTTTGGCGTAAATACCCGTTAACTGCCAATTACCGATAAACGACAGCCAACTTGGGCCTACATATTGCGTATTTGCTCTGCTGAAGCGCACACCTTTCATTGGCGCTGCATTATTTGATAGTAGTAGGGCGTTATCGTTACTTGGCCCCCACCAATGACTAACTTGCTCTGCACTGATTGACCAATTACCCAGGAGTACGGCTAAATAGCTATCTTGATAAGTAACATGCTGTTTATCAAGGGCGTCATCGGCGTAATTTACACTCACTTTAGCGCTAACACGCTTCCCTGTGATTGAACCATAACTATTTACACCGCTTTCTTGCTGGTGGCGTTTACCAAAACCTTGCTGAGTGAGTGGTTCGCTGTTGTAGTTTAGGCGAATACCTGAGCTGGTTTTTTGTTTTGCATTATCAAGAGCATGTTTTACATGCTGATAAGCAAATAAGCTTTGCTCGTCAAGTTGGCTGGTATTGGTAACGTCTAGGTCGCGTGCGATACCTTGCCACATTAATGGATAGCTATTAATTGGCTGTTTAATAATGCCTTGGTTAAAGAGCATTTCGATTGAAGCGCGAAGCAATGGGTCGTCGCTTTCTATCCATGGTCCAGCAACACTTGGCGCAGAGATCATTAGTAATGCAGTTAAGCTAATGAACTTTTTTAATTTCATCCGTGAATTTTATCCTGTAAGGCTTTGGCTACGACTGGGTCAACAAACTCGCTTACATCGCCATTATGGCGTGCGACTTCTTTGACGAGTGTCGATGAAATAAATGAATTTTTTTCTGCCGGTGTTAAAAATACACTTTCTAGATCTGGGTTTAGGCGACGATTCATATTCGCTAACTGAAATTCATAGTCAAAGTCAGACACCGCACGAATTCCACGAATAAGCACTTCGGCTTTGTGGTCGCGAGCTAAATCAGCCAATAAGCCAGAAAAACCAATCACACTCACATTATCAAGGTGCGCCAAAATCTTATTAGCAAGTTCTACGCGCTCATCAAGGGTAAAGCAGGGTTGTTTACTTGGATTATGCGCAATGGCAACAATCACTTTATCGAACATTTTTGCCGCGCGATGAATTAAGTCTGTATGGCCATTTGTAAGTGGGTCGAAAGTGCCCGGATAGATTGCAGTAACGTTCATAACATTCAGCGATTTATAAATTTGCTTGCTATATTAACAGTGTTTTCTCGACGATGCAGCTTCGAAAATACGCGTATCGGATTAGAATCCTTCACCTATATAAGGTACTAAACCGATTGAGGTTAATATTTTTCAAGGTAGTATTTAATTGCTGCGCATTTGTTTATACTGCTCGGCTGGGGACCGTAATAATCATAAAAAACAGAGTAAATAAGCTATGAGCACAAAGGACAAAATCATACACACCAGCATCGAGTTATTTAATCGCCATGGTGAGCGTGCCATAACAACTAACCATATTGCTTCGCATATGGGGATAAGCCCAGGTAACTTGTATTATCACTTTAAAAATAAAGAAGATATTATTCGTCACATATTTGCTTTGTATAGCGATCATTTACACACTCACTTTAAGCCACTGACTCCCGGTGACGACGCACTAGAAAACCTAGCGGGCTATCTTGATTCGCTATTTGAACTTATGTGGCGTTTTCAGTTTTTCTACGACAACTTAGGCGATATTTTATCTCGTGATGAAGAGCTGAAAAAAGGCTACATTGCGTTTCAAGCTGAGCTTTTAGAGCAAGTCAAAGATGTGCTGTTTGCATTGCGTGAAGGCGGTATCATTTGCATTGAAGACGAAGATGTCACAGAACTTGCGCATATGCTAAAAATGACCGTGAGTTTTTGGACGCCTTATATCAAAGCTCGTCGCTTAAGTGGTGAACTTGCCAGAGCAGATATTTATAACGGTATTTTAAAGGTATTGCTGCTATTAAAAGCCCACTGCACCGAGCAACACTTAGAACAAGTAAATCAATTAAGGGCAAAGTATTTAGCCCTTGCTGAATCTGAGCAAAACGACCACTAATCCTACAAAGCAGTTTATTTCCTAGACGCTATAATTTTTGTTATAATCGCGCGCCCTTGAGGTTGCTTAACCTTGGGGCGTGTGAAATCCACAGTCTAAGAGTGAACTATGCTTAAATTTATCGTCAAATTACACCCTGAAATCGCGATCAAGAGTAAATCTGTTCGTAAACGTTTTACCAAGTTATTAGAAAATAACATTAAGATCGTTTTGCGTCGTGTTGACGAAAAAGTTCAGGTAAGAAACAACTGGGATAATATCTCTGTTGTTAGCTTACTCGACTCTGAGCAAGTTCGTTTAGATATTATCGATGGCTTAAAGCGTATTCCAGGTATCGTACAGTTTATTGAAGTTACTGAAACAGACTTCGATTCAATCGACGATATTTATCAAAAAGCACTTGAGCTAATTGGCCATACGATTGCGGGTAAAACATTCTGTGTACGTTGTAAACGTTCTGGTAAGCATGACTTCACATCGAGCGACGTAGAGCGCTACGTAGGTGGTGGTTTAAACCAGCATGTTGAAGGTGCGCGCGTTAAATTATCTCACCCTGAAGTAACAGTACGTTTAGAAGTGCGTGATGATAAAGCGTATATCGTTACTGAAACTCACTTAGGTATGGCGGGCTTCCCGTTACCAACACAAGAAGATGTATTATCGCTTATGTCGGGCGGTTTTGACTCTGGTGTTGCCAGCTATCAAATGATCCGTAAAGGTGCACGTACTCACTTCTTATTCTTTAACTTAGGTGGTGCTGCGCACGAAATCGGTGTTAAGCAGGCGAGTTATTATATCTGGAAACAGTTCAGCTCTACTCACAAAGTGAAGTTCGTTACTGTTGATTTTGAACCTGTTGTTGCTGAGATTTTAGAGAACGTTGAAAACAGCCAAATGGGTGTTGTACTTAAACGTATGATGATGCGTGCCGGTAGCCAAGTTGCAGAAAAACTAGGTGTACAAGCGCTAGTAACTGGCGAAAGTATTGGTCAGGTATCAAGCCAAACGCTGGCTAATCTAAGTGTAATTGACCGTGTGACGGAAACTTTAATCATTCGCCCGTTAATCCAACACGATAAGCAAGATATTATTGATATTGCGCGTAAAATTGGTACGGCTGAGATGGCAGAAAGTATGCCTGAATACTGTGGTGTAATTTCTAAAAAGCCAACGGTTAAAGCTAAAATCAAAACCATTCTTGCCGAAGAAGCTAAGTTTGATTTCGACGTGCTAAATACAGTTGTTGAAAATGCACGAGTGATGGATATTCGCGATATCGACACCGAAGCTAAGCAAGAAGTGAAAGAAGCAGAGTCTGTATCTGATTTACCTGAAGGAGCGGTTGTTGTTGATATTCGCTCACCTGAAGAAGAAGACGCAAACCCACTTGAGCTTGAAGGTATTGAAGTTGTACATTTACCTTTCTTCCGTTTAGCGACTAAATTTGGTGACTTACCAAAAGATAAAGAATATTACTTATATTGTGCTAAAGGTGTGATGAGCCAGCTACAAGCACTGATCCTTCACGAAGAAGGCTTTAGCAACGTAAAAGTGTATCGCCCGTAAGGGATAGTGAGAAAAGCGCGACATGTTCGCGCTTTTTTAATGCCTGAAATCATTACGAGAACTTTCCACTTTCCCCTTGAAACTTTCCCCTTTCCCCTTGTAGCTTTATTCTTTACTCTTTCTCTTAGTAGCTAGCAGCCCATTAACTTTTAATTTTTATCATGCTTAGCATTGCTTGATTATAGGGGGTTTTTATCCCTAACTTAGCACCTTGCTCACACACATAGCCACAAATTGCATCAATTTCAGATTCTCGATTATGGCTGATGTCTTGTTGCATAGAAGAAAAGTTTTCAGCGGTGGCTGTCATCACAGAATAGGCTTGGTCCAACGCCTCGCTGAGTTTTACATCAACACCTTGTTTATTGGCTACCAAACACGCCTCACTAAGTAAATTAATAATGCGCGTGCTAAATTGTGGCGCGCGTAACTGGCCATTTTTAACGTTATGAATTGCCGTTAAGGGATTAATGGCAATGTTCACTAGTAGTTTTTGCCAGCGCAGCGAGTGAATATCATCGCTCACAGAAAAATGCGGTAAGTAACTAAACTGCTGCTTAAGTTCGTTGAGCTTTTCGCTTGCAGCCGCATTACATGCGCCTAGCACACTTTCACCATTTCCAGTGTGGTTTACGCTATAAGGTGTTGTTTTAAAACCAGCTAGACGCGTTGTTAAAAACGCTAATCCTTGCGTGTTCAAAAGCTGGGCATTAAGTTCATCAACATTACCCATACCATTATGAGAAATAACGATTTGGCAGTTTTCATTGAGATAAGGTTTTATTTGCTTAAAGGCCGCTTGAACTTGAAATGCTTTAACGGTGATTAACACTAAATCAAAGGGCGCTGAATGACCAAGCTCTTTATGATTAATGAGACGGGCTTTGATAGGGTGTGATTTACCATTACTTGCTTGATAAAAACGTGTGGTCAGGGTTGGCTTACGGGTCAGTAATGTGATGTCATGTTGTGCAGATAAAAAATGGCTAAACAATAAGCCAATTGCACCATCTCCAACTATTAAAACATTAGCCATTACGTTGCTTACTACCTAAATGAAAACCAAGTTTTATAGCAAAATAGCTGATGGCACCAATAAAGTCAGCGATAAAGTCACCAACCGAGGCTTGACGGTAAGGCAGCATATCTTGCATAAATTCAATGGCGGCTCCATATCCAGCTAACAGTAAAATTTGCACCATGAGTGGTAATTTAAAGGCTTTATCCATCACCATGGCTAATATGAAGAAAATACCAAAATGCGCCACTTTATCTACGTGTGGGAAGAGGTTGCTCACCCCTTTAATTTCTTTGGCAAACAAAATCGTAAAGCCAATAATGCTGGCTAAAAAGATAACTTGGTAAACACGCCTTGTCACAATAAACCCTAAAAATGCCGAAATTGAATGGCCAGTATATCAAACAATTTTTGCATCGCACCTGAACAAATCGGATAAAAATAGAAAGAATCGACAAATAAGCGTTATAATTGCCAACCATAAATGAATTTAAAAAAGACTATGTTAGGAGAACCCCATGCCTTCATTTGATATTGTTTCTGAAGTAGAAATGAACGAAGCGCAGAATGCAGTAGATAATGCAAAGCGTGAACTAGAGACGCGTTTTGATTTTCGTGGTGTTGATGCATCAATCGAACTAAGTGACAAAGTAATTAAGTTAAAAGCTGAAGCACCACAACAAGTAATGCAACTTTTTGACATTCTTGCTGCGAAAATTTCAAAGCGTGGCTTAGATGTATCTAGCCTAGAATTAAGAGATGAGTCGCGTAGCGGTAAATACGTAATGCGTGATGTTGCTCTTAAGCAAGGTATCGAAAAAGACGTAGCGAAGAAAATCGTTAAGTTAATCAAAGACTCAAAAATTAAAGTACAAGCCGCGATTCAAGGTGAAGAATTACGTGTAACTGGTAAAAAACGTGATGATTTACAAGAAGCAATGCAAGTTGTTCGTACTGCTGATTTAGGTCAACCATTCCAGTTCAAAAACTTCCGCGATTAATACACTGTGTTTATAGCTTTAAGCTATAAGCCTGCAAGTTTCTGAACTTTACAAGGAGCGTATTTTGAGACGAATATTAGGTTACAGAGAAAAAGATATCTTCTAGCTATTTTCAGCTAGAGGATATTTATGTCAGTAAAAAACAAAACAATTGACCGTAATAAACACGGTAAAATAAACAGAAAATACACAGGTCCACACAGTACTTATTTTTACCAACAAACACCAAGTTGGTGGGTGAAAATGACAATGACTAAGCCAAGAAGACGCTTAAATAAAGCTCTTTGTAAGCTTGTGCTGAATGGTGCTGACCCAGAAGGAATTGTTTTTCCGTTAGGAAACTCAAAACCTCATGAGTACTTCTGGTAATTATTGTTTTATAAAAGCCAATCACCATGCTGATTGGCTTTTTTGATCTGTCTCCACTTACAGCTTGAAGCTTTAGACTTAAAACTTGTCTTTAGCGGTATAGCCGTCCATTGACTTTCTTCCCCAAAATCATCACAATAACGGCCTATTTTCGAGGTGCTTGCTGTATCTTCAGATACGTTTTATTTCAAAGGGTGAAATAGTCGCAAGATAATCGGGAAGTCGGTGCGTTTTCAGGGAGAAAACAATGCCAACACTGCCCCCGCAACGGTAATGTAGATGCCATGCATGTACAGAGTCCGGAGACCGGCCTTGAAGTAACTTACTATTCGCGTGTGCGGTGGGCACAGGCTAGGGGATATCATGCTAAATAAATCTGCGTTAGGCGTAGCGGTTGCTGCTACGTTGTCTTTTTCTGTATCTGCTGACGAGCAATCAATCGAGCACATCACAGTTTCTGCCAATAAATTCGAACAATCAATTAATGATGTATTAGCCAGTGTTACTGTCATTGACCGCGCTGATATTGAAGCAAGTTATGTGCGTGACTTACCAAGCTTACTGGCAACGCAAGCAGGCTTTCAAATTAATGCCAATGGTGGTTTTGGGCAAAGCTCAGGTGTTTCATTACGTGGTGCAAGTTCTCGTCATACACTTATTTTAATTGATGGTGTACGTACAGGCTCTGCAACACTTGGCTATAAAAGTATTAGCAATATTCCTTTAAACAGTATTGAGCGTGTTGAAGTAATCAAAGGCTCACGTGCTGCTGTATATGGGTCAGATGCGCTAGCTGGTGTGATTAATATCATTACGCGCAAAGCACAAAATACGACCTTAGATGTTACTTTTGGCTCAGACTCTTATCAAGAGTATCAAGTAGCGACAGGTGGTCAGTTTGCGGGTGTTGATGTTGCCGTTAATGCCGGTTATGAAAAAACAGATGGTTTTGATGTTTTGCAAGGCTTAGCCCCTGATGAAGACGGCTACGAGAACAAAAACCTTGGCTTTAATCTTGGTTATCAAAATGAGCAGTTAGGTGAGTTTTTAGCGCAAGCACAATACTCAGAAGGCGAAGCAAAATACGATAGCGCTTATAGCCCTGCAGACAGCAACGTAGAAAAAGGCGAGTTCGAAAATTACCAAGCTTCACTAGGTTGGAAAAAGGCTTTCGAAAAACACAGCCACGCCATTGATATCGCTATATCAAGTGATAGTTCAGATGACTCACGTATTGATTACACTGGTGCAACGGTGGTTGATAAGTTTGAAACTGAGCGTGAGCAAATCGATTACAATGGCCAATACTTTTTCAATCAAGCACTGACTCTTAGTGGCGGTTTTAATTGGTATAAAGATGAAGTGAACACTAACTCGGGTACTTACTTAAAAGACAGCCGTGAAGTGTTCGCTGCGTTTGTTGGCGCTTATTATGACGACGAACACGTGCTGGCAAACCTAACCGTTCGCCAAGATGATGATCAGCAGTTTGGTGATGAAACAACTTACACTGCAGCTGTTGGCTATCACTTAAATGACATCGCGACATTCCGCGTAAGTCAAAGCACAGGTTTTAAATCTCCAACATTTAATGACCTATATTACCCAGGCTCAGGTAACCCAGAGTTAAACCCTGAAACATCAGATAACCAAGAGCTTGGCTTATCACTCAATGTGAATGATATCAGCCTTGATATTGCGATTTTCCGCAGCGAAATCGACAACAAAATCGCTTGGGCACCAAATGCATCAGGGCAGTGGATCCCAACTAATATAAACGAAGCTCGCCACGAAGGTGTTGAGTTTAGCTTTAAAAACCAAGTGTTTGGCTTTGATCACAGCTTTAACTTTACCTACCTTTCAGCGGAAGATACTGAGACAGGTCAGTCTCTAACCTATGTGTCAAACCACACTGTGAATTGGTCATTAAACAAAGCATGGGGTGATTTTGATGCTGGTATCGATATGCAATACCGTGGTGATCGTGATGGCAAGTTAACGCACTTACCTTCTTATACGTTATGGAATTTAGTTGGTCACTACCAAGCGACTGATAACTTAACTGTGTCACTACGTGTAGAAAACCTATTCGATAAAGAGTACAACGCCGTTGATGCCTATGGTACAGACCTAGATGGTGATCACATCAACGACGAATTTTATTACTACAACACGGCCGAGCGTCGCCTGTTTGTAGGTGCCCGTTATCAGTTCTAATAGCCATTAAGGTCAACTGAGCTGTTTGCTTAAAGCGAGTAATTGACATTAATTTGCCCGTTGATGTCATTCGTTTTTAAGTTAAAACACGCTCAGCGTTATTATTAGTTCTGCGTCTAAAAGCTCGCTACCTACTTAGCGGGCTTTTTTCATTTTAGTTTATCTGCGTAATACTGTTCGAACTTAGCAAGCTTAGGGGCAATCAGAATACTGCAATAACCTTGATTTGGGTTTTCATTGTAATAGTCTTGATGGTACTGCTCTGCAGGGTAAAAGTTTGTAAGAGGGCTCAGCTCGGTGACTATCGGCTCTCGAATTTGCTTTTGTAAAGCATCAATCATGGCTTGAGATTCTGCTTTTTGCTTTTCATCATGATAATAAATAACACTTCGATACTGGGTGCCGACATCATTACCTTGGCGGTTTAACTGTGTGGCATCGTGTAAAGTGAAGAACATTTCAAGCAGGGTGTTATAGCTTACAATACTGCTGTCAAAATCGAGCTGAACCACTTCAGCGTGACCCGTTAAGCCGGTACAAATTTGTTGATAACTTGGGTTTTCAATCTCACCACCGGCATAGCCAGAGCTGACATTAAGCACGCCTTTTACGCGTCTAAATGCGGCATCAATACACCAAAAGCAGCCGCCGCCAAAAGTGGCTATTTGTATGTTGTTATCCATATTTCACTTCCTTACCGTTTTGCTGACTATAGCCGAAAAAACAAAACGCCGTAAAGACGGCGTTTTGTTAAAGCTCAAGCTCGTTTAAATTTCTTCTAACGGCTTGTCTTTTGCTTGCTGCTCTAACTTGCTCTGTAAGTACTCAGGCGACTGGGTATTTCGGGCAAGTGCGCTGTATGCAGCAGGTACGACGAATAAGGTCAGTAAGGTTGCAACAATAACACCAGTAAATACCACCACACCAATTACCATACGGCTTTCTGCACCTGGGCCACTTGCAAGTACCAGCGGTACTGAGCTCATCACGGTGGTCAATGAGGTCATAATAATTGGGCGTAAACGTTGTGTCGCAGCTTGGGTAATCGCTTCGTTAAACTCCACACCTTTATCGCGCAGTTGGTTCGCAAACTCAACAATCAAGATACCGTTTTTCGCACTCAAACCTATCAGCATTACGATACCAATTTGGCTGTAAATATTCAGAGTAAGTCCGGTGTACCACAAACCAAATAATGCACCCACTAAACCAAGCGGTACTGTAAGCATGATCACAAATGGGTGAATAAAGCTTTCAAACTGGGCTGCAAGTACTAAGAAGGTTACAGTCAGTGCCAGTATGAATACATAGGTCATCGCCGATGCACCTTCATAGAACAGCTGTGATTCACCCTTGTAGTCAATTGCACCGTCGATGTCGTTTTCTTCTGCTGCAACTTGATTTAAGAAGTTAAGTGCTTCTTCTAGGGTATAACCATCTGCTAAGTTCGCACTTAAAGTAATTGCGCGCATACGGTTATAACGGTTTAAACGCGATGCAGTGGCTTCTTCTTTTAAGCTAATTAAGCTATCTAGCGGTACTAATTCGCCACTACGTGATTTTAAATAGATATTTGAGATATCAGTCGGGTTAGCAAAGTCTTCTTTGGTGCCTTTTAAAATCACATCGTATTCTTCACCGCGGTCGATAAAGGTCGTTACGCGGCGTTGGCCTAACATGGTTTCTAGCGTGCGACCCACATCCGATACAGAAACCCCTAAATCAGCGGCTTTGTTTTTATCAATGTTGATTAAAAACTGCGGGAACGTTTCTTTATAATCATGATCGATTCTTACCAAGCCTGGGTTTTTCTCAGCACGCTTAATAATACGGTCTCGCCAATCGGCTAGCTGGTCGTAATCGTTACCTTGCAGTACAAATTCAATCGGACGAGATGAACCGCCGCCACCAATACCACGGCGCATAATGGCAAACGCACGCACATCAGTCACTTCAGTCATTTTACCGCTGATTTCGTCCATCACTTCCCAGGTTGAGCGCTTACGCTTATCCCAGTCAGCCATACCTATGATAGCAACACCACCTTGACCACCCCAGCCCGGCACACGAACAAGCACTCGGCTCAATTCACCAGACTCAGAGTAAGGCATTAAACGTTCTTCAATTTTAGCCATGTTTGCAGCGTTATTTTCATAGCTTGCGCCTTCAGGGCCACTCATCATGATAAAGAAAGTACCGCGGTCTTCTTTTGGCGTAAGCTCTGATGGCACTTTTTGAAATAGCATAAAGCTGGCAACACCGGCCAAAATCATAGTCAGTAGTAAGCTCCACTTACGGCTCATATTTGAGGTGAGTGAGTTACGGTAAGCGTTTTCGATTTTGTTAAAGCTTCTATCCATCCACTGGCTAAACTTGCTTTCTTTTTCTGATGACTTCAACACTTTTGAGCAAAGCGCTGGAGAAAGCGTTAACGCAGTAATACTAGAGAAGAACACCGCAGCGCTTACTGCCATAGCAAATTCGGTAAAGAGGGCACCGATTCGGCCATCCATAAACACCAGTGGTACGAATACCGCAATCAATACGAGGGTCGTTGCTATAATCGCAAAGCCAACTTCACGGGCACCACGAAATGCAGCAAGTAGTGGTGGTTCGCCTAATTCGATACGGCGGTGAATGTTCTCGAGCATAACAATCGCATCATCCACCACTAAACCAATTGCCAGCACAAGGGCTAGAAGAGTCAGTAAGTTGATTGAATAACCCATAGCGAGCAAGAACATAAAGCTACCCACTAGCGCCACAGGTACGGTTACAGCAGGCACTAGCGTTGCGCGGATATTGCCTAAAAACAGGTAAATAACTAAGACAACTAGCGCCATTGAAATAACGAGTGTGCGATAAACTTCGTCAATCGATTCTTTGATGAAAATTGAAGAGTCATAGCTGTCTTGAATGGTGGTGCCTTCTGGCAGGTTACGCTTAATTTTTTCAAGCTCTGCGCGGGCATTATCAACCACGGTTAGGGTATTAGCTTTGGCTTGTTTGACGATACCCAAACCAATCATGTTACGGCCATTACCACGGAATAAGCTTTCGTCGTCCGCGGCTTCTAAGTGCACATCAGCCACTTCACCTAAACGCACTAAATAGCCGTCTTCACCCCGTTTGATCACTAGGTTTCGAAAGTCTTGTTGATCTTTATAACTACGCGCAGTACGCACTGTAAAATCGCGGTCGATAGATTCGATTTCACCGGCAGGTAATTCAACGTTTTCAGTACGTAAAGTGGTTTCAATATCACTACTGGTAATACCGCGCGCAGCCATTGCTTTACGGTTTAACCAGATTTTCATTGCGTATTTACGCTCGCCACCCACGCGCACGTTTGAGACACCATCAACAACGGCTAATCGGTCAACAATAAAACGCTGCGCGTAATCAGATAACTGCAATGAATCCATGGTGGTACTGTTTAGTACGAACCAAGCAATTGGGCTTTCATCACTGTTTGATTTAGACACCTCTGGCGGGCGAACCTGCTCAGGTAAGCTATCAAGGGCACGGGCTACACGCTCACGTACATCGTTTGATGCGGCATCAATATCGCGGCTAATATTAAATTCAATGGTGATATTTGAGCGGCCATTTCGGCTCGATGAGTTAATACTTTTAATGCCTTCGATACCCGAAATACGGTTTTCGAGGACTTGGGTTATTTTCGTTTCAATGATCTCTGCGCTAGCACCTGTGTATTCAGTGCTAACACTAACAATCGGTGTTTCAATATCTGGGTACTCGCGCAGTGGCAGCATAGAAAATGCCACCAAGCCAAAGGTGAGTAATAATAGGTTTATTACGATCGCGAAGACCGGGCGCTTAACGCTAGTATCAGTAATTTTCATGGTTTAGCCCTTGATACTTACTTTGCTGCCAGTACGGATCTTAATGATGCCTTCAGTCACAACTTGTTGGCCATTTTCAAGGCCTTTATCAATGGCTACCCAGCCATTGTGACGACCAGCCACATGCACTTCGACTTTGTTTGCAACGCCATCTTCAATTTGGAACACATAGTGTTTGTCTTGTTGCGGGATCACGGCTTTCTCAGGCACCATAAGTGCTTGGCTTGAGCTTAACTCTAAGGCAGTGTTTAACAGCATACCAGGGCGTAATAAACCGCTCTTATTGATAAAGCTGGCAGTCACTTCAACGCTACGGGTAATTGAGTCTATGCGCGAGCTAATGTGAGTGACTTTACCGGTAAAAGTTTTTTCTGGGTAAGCATCATTTTGCGTCATCACTTTCATACCGAGTTGCAGTTGCGCTAAGTATTTTTCTGGCACTTTAAAATCAACTTTGATAATGCTGATATCATCAAGTGTCGTAATGTTGGTTGTGCTATTTACATAGGTACCAATTGAAATTTCACGCTTACCAAGCAAACCTGAAAAAGGCGCTTTAATCGTCATCTCGGCCAATTTTGTTTTTGCACTTTCAAGTTGTGCTTCGGTTGCGTCAACACGTGATAGCTGCTCTTCTAGTAACGACTTAGCAGTGGCTTGTGAGCGAGATAACTCAGTGAGGCGCTCAAGTTGGCGGCGTTCTTCTCGTAAATTAATGCTTAATTCTTTTACTGCTAATTCTTCTTCTTGCGACTGCAGTTGAACAAGCTTTTGGCCTTTATTTACTAAATCGCCATCGTTAAAAAAAATATCGGTAACATAATCGTTTTGTGCACTACGCAAGTAAATCGCTTGGTTAGCACGAGCACTACCAATTGCTTCAATCAGCACTGCATTTTCTTCGGCGACAACCGTATGTGCTGTCACTTGAGTTGCGCTATTACCAAAGTTGCTCTGCTCACCTTGGCTTGAAGGTAAATACAAATAAATACATAACCCTAGCAAAAGGGTAATAATAAATGGAAAAAGAGCTTTGCCAGATTGTGTAGAATACATCATTGTGTTACCAGAAAATTAGTTGAGTGTAGTGTACAAAATTAGTACGTGCACCGTATGTCAGGTATCTCATATATTTGTGCATTTAGCGTAAAAGTTAAAAGTTCGGCTAGTTTGTTCCTTTATTGTGACTAAAAAAGAGGTTTTAGTATGAGTAAAGAGCCAAAGTGTAATTATTGTTTAACGCTTAGAAAGATAGTTTTGGTCACAATTGTGATGTTTATTTTTTATTTTTCTGTTTATGGATAAGAAATGTCCTGCACTTAGTGTGCGCGCTCAAGCATCTCGCCATGGCAGTGAGTTTTTGGTTGTAGGTGGTATTGGGCTGATCATTATTATGCTGGTTAACATATTGAGACCTGGCGAAATTAGCCTTGTTGAAATCTTTTTAGCAACAAGCTGTATTGCTGCACTGTTTATTGGCTTTTTAAAAACGCAAGAGCCATACTTTAGCCTAACATTTACTCAGAATTTACTTATTTATCATCACAAAGTTGGGAATTGGCAGCTAAAGCGTGCTAATTTTCATCATAGTGGTATACCAAAAGTGGAACAGGGCTTAGAATACCTTGAGTTAAACGCAGTTGGTATTAAACTCAATAACATAGATGAATTTTTAACACAGATTCACCCAAGAATTGCCGGACGATTACTAATAGAGCAACGTCATTTATTTATGCAAGTTATTCAAAAATATTGCAAAAATGGTGATTGCCCATCAGAATGGTTAATAGAAGAGACGGACTACACTGCCCCAAGTGGTCAGCTTTACAAAGGATTGATTGCCATGTTTGCCAATCGTACGCAGCATTTAAGGCAATTGACAGGATACGATTTATTACTGCCTGCCAATGTACTTGATGTTGATATTTGGCAATTTAGTGCTGATTTGAATCGTTGGAAACTGAATCCTAATGAGTTTATAGAGACTCGCTTGCAGAAAATGTAAGCTTTAGGTGGCAGAAAGTAGTAGGAAAAGGCTATGAGTCAAGAACGTTCTTTTATTAAAAGCGGTCGAAACACAATTATACATAAAGATAAAAAACTTGATTTAGTGATAGTGAATGGTGAAAACCATCCACGTATTAAAGTGACCCAAAATGGCCTTGAGCCTTTCAAAGAAGATCTGCCAAAAAACCGTCGTGAAGCGAAAGAGCGCTATCTAGAGATGGTTTATGTAACCAGTCCAGATGTGTTCGCAGAAGAAAAACGTTTACTGTTTATCCAAGCCCTAGATGGTCGAGAGTATAAAGTCGACTACAGTAAAATCGGCACAAAGCTTTTCGTTCGTATCCACCAAGAAAGTTATTTATAACTCCTAGTCTGGCACTTTAATTGCTTGTTATTAGCTTATTTGGCAGTCGGCCTTAACCGACTTTTCATTTTAAGGTGGTAAACATGAGATTAGTGCCTCTTGCCCTCGTTGCATTAACGACATTAACAGCCTGTGGTGGCGGTGGCGGTTCGAGTGACTCGAGCACAACCGCTGCAACCGTTAATGCGGGCACAGATCAGCAAATCATTGAAAAAAGTGAGTTTACTGTATCTGCAAAAGGCTCTCCAAGCGATGGAACCTTCACTTGGGAGCGAGTCAGTGGCCCAGCATTAGAAGGTTTTCCTGCTGAGGGTGCTGAACAAACGGTTACCGCTCCTGATATTAAGCTCGATTCAGAGCTTGTGTTGAAAGTGAATTATCAAACCGATGATGGGCAACTTGTTTCCGATCAAGTCAGTATTTTTATCACTTCCAATAACCAACTCCCGGTTGCTGTTATTACCCAAACTGCGCCAGAAGAGTTGCCATCACAATACAATGATGTGATCACATTAAGCGGCGAAGAATCTGCTGATATCGATGAAAATGGCTCGGTTGACAGTTATTTGTGGACGCAACTAGATGGCCCGGATTTAACCGCTGATAGTTATACAAATCAAACAATTAGTTTTACTCACCCATTACTTGAATCAAATACAGCAATGACATGGCGCTTGACTGTAACCGATGATGAAGGTGGCTCGGCGAGTACTGAGGCGTCGTTCACCTTAAACAAAACGGTTGAGGTAATTATTGCTGATGCAGGGGAAGATCAGCAGGTTATCGAGTTTGATACCGTAACCCTTGATGCCAGCAATAGTGAAATAGTGACGGCAACAAAATCATGTTTTTGGGAGCAGTTAACAGGCGAAACAGTGACGTTGGCAAACCAGAACCAATGTATCACGACGTTTGTAGCCCCTGATGTCGATACTGATTCAGAGCTTAGCTTTGAAGTTACCGTGACAGACAGTAAATCACGTAGCGACACAGAT
The DNA here is from genome assembly GCF_005886115.1 of Pseudoalteromonas sp. S4492. Lineage (NCBI taxonomy): Bacteria > Pseudomonadati > Pseudomonadota > Gammaproteobacteria > Alteromonadales > Pseudoalteromonadaceae > Pseudoalteromonas > Pseudoalteromonas sp. S4492. Next base: position 20,343 of record NZ_PNCP01000024.1, on the reverse strand, counting down.
ACGGTAATTATCGATATAAGTCCAAAACCGTTGGGATTAATTAACGATACCGGTATGAGCGATTGCTATAACAACTCGCAAAAAATTAATTGCGGCAGCGAAGACTTCCCAAGCCAAGACGCAGACATAGGCCGTGACAGTGTCGCTAATCAACTAGATAAAGTCGGTCAGGGTGACTTGGCGTTTGATTTTACCAAAATGAATGAATATGCCGACGAACTTCCTGATGATGCGACTAGCTTTAGTTGTGTACGCGATAACGTGACGGGCCTTATTTGGGAAGTAAAAGAAGCAAGTTCAACATTACCGCCGTCAACAACCGATCGTGCAGCAACAAACCATTATACCTGGTATTTAAATGGTTCAAGTGGTGTGCAAACGGGCAGTGCACAAGGGGCTGCGAGCTCTACTTGCCCAAGCACCAGTGACTGTGGCCTGCAAACTTACATTAATGATGTAAACAGCAGCGATTTTTGCGGTGGTACAAATTGGCGTGTGCCAACTTACACCGAATTATTAGGGTTATTAGATTATGCCAAGCAAGGTGAGTCTTCGATACTTAACAGTGACTTTTTTCCAAATCAACCGAGCGACACGCAACTAAGTACAGATGGCAGCTCGTTTATGCCTTATTGGACTTCGCAAACCGCGGCAGATGGAACAAGTTTGTCGCAAGCTTATATTATTGATATGAGTAGTGCGAATGATTTAGCGTATCCAAAAAGTAACACTGCCTTTGTGCGCTTAGTTAGAACGCCGGGAGAGTAATATGCGAAACTTATCTTTAATCACAGCACTTACCGTAATCGCTCTGCAATCGAGTTATGCCGCTGCGCAAGTATGTTATAGCGCTGTCACAGAGACGACGCCTGATAGCCGCTTTACTATCAATGAGGATGGTACAGTAAGTGACAGCGAAACGGGTCTTATGTGGCAACGTTGTACGTTTGGCCAAAGTTATGATAGTGACACGGATACTTGCGAGGGCACGAGCCAGCAGCTTACATGGGGCGAAGCTTTACGCGGGGCCGAAAACGCAACGTTTGCTGATTACACTGATTGGCATGTGCCAAATGTAAAAGAGTTAGCAAGTATCTTAGAGCATAGTTGTGTACAGCCTAGTATCAACGAAACGGCATTTTTATCGACTAAGCTGCAAAACTATTGGAGCAGTACTTCAGGGATCAGTCGTACCGATCTTGCTTGGGTGTACCAATTTGATAAAGGCATAAACAGCCTGCACGCAAAAACGTCCGATGTTTATTTGCGTTTGGTGCGCTACGAAAAGTAACTGTTAATAACTTCTAACCGCGCTTGCTCAAGCGCGGTTTTTATTTCTGCGCCTTTGATACCTTGAGCAATAAATTGCTGCGGACTAACTGCTCGTGCTTGCTTAGCTGACTTTGTGAGCGACTCAAAACAGCTAACAGGTTGTTGCTGACTTATTTCTAACAACTTCAAGACTTGCTCAAAACGCTCAGGGCGACGCCATAAATCAAGTTGATTAAAGCAAGCAAAAACGGCTTCGCTAGTCGGTTTTTCTGCACTTAACGTTGTTTGATGAGTTTGGCTAAATAGCGCTAAATCACGTACTTCATTAGGTAAGCGAATGTTGCTAGCTATCGTTTTTATCTCATCGCTTGAAAGCGATAAAGTAACTTGGCTAAATAACAACGCAGTATCATTAATATGTAGTTTGTTAGCATAATCAAAACGCGCTTGAAACGTATGGTAAAGCTCATCACACCATTTACTTTCAAGCTCAGAGCTAATCACATGCAGGCCGTTGATGCTGGCAAGTACATTTAGAAACTCGCTAAATGCGCCATCACTGAGGGATTTTTCGCATTCCAACCAAACGCGCTCAGCGGTGAGGGTACTCAGTTCACCGGCTTTAACCATCTCGGTTAATAGTGATAGGGTTTCTGGGGCGATAGTAAAGCCTAGGTAATGATAACGAGCAGCAAAACGCGCTACTCGCAATATGCGTAGAGGGTCTTCACTAAAGGCATCGGAGACATGACGTAATACACGATTTTCAAGATCTTGCTGGCCAGAAAATGGATCAACTAAGCTGCCATCTTGGGCTTGCGCAATGGCGTTTACGGTGAGATCTCGACGAATTAAGTCTTGCTCTAAAGTGACATCAGGCGCGAAATCACAAATGAACCCCGTGTAACCTTGGCCTTGTTTTCGCTCGGTACGGGCTAGCGCATATTCTTCTTTACTTTTAGGGTGTAAAAATACTGGAAAATCTTTTCCAACTTGTTGATAGCCTTGGCTGATCAGTTGCTCGGGCGTTGCACCAACCACCACATAATCGCGCTCTTTAACGTCACGACCAAGTAGGGCATCTCTCACTGCGCCACCGACTAAATAAACCTGCATAAAACACCTAAAATTTTGCCTTTTCGCTATTTTACGTTATTTAACCAATAAAATGTAAACAAGGTTTTAAGTAGCGATGTTTTTTGCCATTATAGACCGTGATTTTAAACGCAAGGAATAACACGGTGTATTTAAGCTATTTTGGCTTGTCAGAAAAACCCTTTTCGATTGCCCCTAATCCTGAGTATTTATTTCTTAGTGAGCGCCATAAAGAGGCATTAGCACATCTTACCTACGGATTAGGTGAAGCGGGTGGCTTTGTTCTGTTAACAGGCGAAGTGGGTACAGGTAAAACAACACTAACAAGAAGCCTGCAAGAGCAGTTACCTGAAAACACCCAAGTGGCACAAATTCATAACCCAGCTTTGTCACAGCTCGAACTGCTTGCCAGTATTTGTGATGAGTTGAAAATTGAGTATGACAGCGCGAATGCGACATTAAAAACGCTTACTGATGTTATTAAAAAACATCTAGAGGCAAATAATCAAGCAGGCGGTCATACCATCTTAATTATTGATGAAGCACAATTACTCGCGCCAGATGTGCTAGAGCAATTGCGCTTATTGACGAATATCGAAACGGATCACAAAAAGCTACTGCAAATTGTGTTAGTTGGGCAACCAGAGTTACAAGAGTTATTAAAACGTACTGAATTAAGACAACTAGCTCAGCGTATAACGGCACGTTATCACTTATTACCATTAACGGAAGGGCAAGTATTTGCCTATGTTAAGCATCGCTTGTTTAAAGCGGGTACAGAGCAAGCCTTGTTCTCAGGTGATGCGTTAAAAGCAATTTATCAAGTGACTCAAGGTGTACCAAGATTAATCAATTTATTGTGTGAGCGTTGTTTAGTAGGGGCTTTTTCGCAGCAAAAATTGAGTATTGATAGTGAGCTTGTGATGCGCTCAGCTGCTGAAGCATTGCCACCCACGAGTACACCAATGGCCACAGTAGCAAATAAAGAGCCGAGTTATGTTTGGCTCTACCCAGTTTCATTTTTAGCCGTATTAGGAATGGGTATTGGTTTATCCTACCTAATATAACGAGTGTTCATTTATGTCATTATTATTAGATGCAATTAAACAGTCTGGTCAGCACGAACAAACCGCGGTTGACCACGACCAAGCAGCGCTTGCGCTCAAACAACAACAAGAACTTACACGCTATCGCCGCTTAGCTTTTTCATTTGGCTTATTATTGGCGGCCACTTTAACCTTGATGGCAGGCTTTTCAATTGGTAAATGGTTACAACAAAATAAACCATTTGCTGAGCAGCCAAAAGTTGTGAATAACAGCAATGAAGCCACAGAAAACGCTACGACTGAGGCTCAAGTAAGCCCTGAATCGCAACAACCCGCTAAGCAAGATCAAGTTGCCCAACCACACACTCAGCAAGCTGCTAATAACCCAGCTCAAGTAACCACAATGTCGCCACAAGGGCAGTTGATGCAACCAGCCATGGGGCAGCAACAAATGATGCAGCAGGTGCCAGTGCAAGGACAGCAATACCAGTGGGTGCAAGTTCCGGTAAATTCAGCACCTGTGTACGCGAATCAAGGTTATCAAGTACTGCCGCAATATCAGCAGCAAGCTGTGTATCAAAATCAGCCTGTATATCAATCGCAGCCACAATTTTCTCAACCAATGCAAATGCAGCAGATTAACCCGCAACAAATGAGCAGCAATGGCATTGATCTAAGTAAGTATAAGGTGCTGGGTAAGCCACTTGATGGTCAACCAACTCAACCCGCATCGCAATCATCAACCAATGATGAGTTAAGAGATGTGCCAGATACCTTAAAGGATGCCTTTGCTAAAGCGGTTGAAGATGTTGATAACGCACACAGTGTTGATATTACTCGAAGCACTAAAAATACCTCGTATGCTGAGCCGATTGAGCTATTACCCGATGCGCTGCAAAGCCTAATTCCTACCATTAAATATCAAGCGCATATCTATGCGTCTGAATCATCAAAGCGTTGGATTAAGTTAAACGGTAGAGAATTATACGAAGGCGATAACATTGGTGTGCTATCTGTGGTTGAAATTACCCCTGAGCAAAGCTTATTAAGCTACGATGGCTATGAGTTTACCCTAAAAGCATTACAAGACTGGCCTGAATAGCCAGTCTTTACTTTAAGGGATTAAGGTAAAATCGCGTTCTTAAAAAAGCGGATCAGATCGATATTAAATTCAGCAGGCCTGACTGCTGATTCTAAACTGTCATGACAGCGGCTGTTTGCCAAATCAATATCCTGCACTTCGGTATAACGCGCATGTTTAGCGTGATAAAACACTTTAACTTGAGGTTTTAAAGGGCTGGTTGGGTTACTGTGAGTGACCACACCTAACTTTTGACTTTCAAGTTTCACTAAGGTGCCAACCGGGTGAATACCAATACATTGAATAAACTTAGTGACTAGGTCTCCATCAAAGCTATCTGGGCAGCCTTCTTTGAGAATTTTAAATGCCTTAATTGGCTCCATGCCTGCTTTGTAGACCCGCTCAGCGGTTAGTGCATCATACACATCGACAATCGAAGCCATGCGCACATACAAGCTGATCTCTTCACCACTTTTACCAAACGGATAGCCACTACCGTCTAAGCGCTCGTGATGGAATCCTGCAATATCCACCGCAATTCCACTTAAACCTGACTGCTCTAAAATTTCTTTGCTAAAGCGAGCGTGGTCTTGAATGGTTTTATATTCGTCATCGGTTAACTTGCCTGGTTTATTAAGTATTTCATCAGGAATGTTTATTTTGCCGATATCGTGTAGTAATGCGCCGGTGGCAATTTCTTGGATTATCGATTTTTCTATTCCTAAATGTTTGGCAAAAATACTGATTAAAATCGAAACATTGATTGAATGTTCAAGCAGATAGGCATCTTTTTCGCGCATACGTGTGATACAAGCAAGCGCATCTTGGTTACGAAAAACCGAATCAATAAAACCACTTGCGAGGTCTTTAAAAGGGGCGATATCAATTTTGTTGCCATCGCGGATATCATCAAATGCTTTGCTTTGCAGTGTTCTTGCTTCGTTGTATAAGCTGTTTGCTTTGCTCATTTCTGCTGACACGCTATGGCTGGTGTGCCAAGGATTAAAGGTCTCTGAATTGGTCGCAGGTTTCGCAATATCTTGTTGCTCGACCACTTTATTATCACTGTCTAAAGTCAGTGTTTTATCCGGATCGATTGAAATTTCTAATATACCTGCCTTGATCAGTTTATCTATACTTCCCTGCGTTTTTACCCAACCTTGGTTTTTTATACGGATCTTGCCTGTTTGTTTTGTCACGCTTTGTACAAACATGCCCGGCTTAAGTTGATTGATAGGGAGTGTTTTCAAGGCCTTTACTTCTAGTCAAATACAATACTATAAAACTAGCAGAAAATTTGTACCTCGGTAAATAAGAATAATGAAAAGGTATCTTTAATACTAAAAAGCCCCCGCAAAATGCGAGGGCTTTTAATTTACTCAGGGAATGGTAACTCCCTTACTGAATACGATTATTCGTCGTCTTCAACTAAGGTCATTAGAGATGTATTACCACCTGATGCCGTTGTATCAATACTGATTGTTTTCTCAGTTAATAAACGTTTAATTAGCGTGTCGTAGTACTCAGAGCTGATCACTGGCAGAATCGCACCTTTACGTTGTGCTAGCTGCTGGCTGAAGTAGCCTAAGCGTGATGAACGTGCAGCAACAACTGCACCAGCAAGGTGAGGGTGCGCTAAAATTGCTTGTAACTGATTAGGTTTAGCAACTTGGAATACACCTTCAGCAATACCTGTAGAGATAAACTTGTCTCTGAACGCAACCGCTTCTTCGTAGAATAACTCTGATGCAACAGTAATTACGGTGTTACCTGCCGCAAGTGCTGTGATAATCGAAATTGCCCAGAAGTTAAATGACGTACTCTTATCAGCATAACAAACCACACAGCCACGAGGCTCTAAGTGAAGCGTGTTTGATTCACCCGTTGGTCCCGGTAATACAGTGTGCTTACGCATGTGTTTTTCAAGGCGGTTAAGCTGCGCACGTGCATCAGCTAGTGTTAATGCTAAGTCATCAGCTAGCTCGTCGATGATCTCTACCGTTGCTACTTTCGCAAGTAATTGACGTACAGCAGAAACACGGTCGTTTAGCGGTGTCGCACGCCAGATTTTCTCGTCGCGTAATGAATTTTCCATCAGCTTAGCAACTTGCTCAGCTGCACCAGAGAAGTTATGTGTATCTAACTCATCAGGTGTTAGGTTTGTCATTTGTACGTTATCTGGTGATGCTTTTTCTTTCACTAGACGTTGTAAGTAGTTTGGACCACCGGCTTTAGGACCAGTACCAGAAAGACCACGGCCACCGAAAGGTTGTACGCCTACAATCGCACCGATCATATTACGGTTGATGTAAACGTTACCTGCACGTGACATCTTCGCTAAGTATTCACAACGTTCTTCGATACGTGAATGAACACCCATCGTTAGACCGAAGCCAGTGCCATTTACTTGGTCAATTACGTTATCAAGCTCTGAGCCTTTGAAACGGATTATGTGTACACATGGGCCAAATACTTCGCGCTTAAGTACAGATAAATCTTTGATTTCGTATAAACGAGGCGCAAAGAAGTAAGCACCATTTTCGTTGTTATCAGGGATCGCACATTCGTAATGAAGTGTTGCGTTACCTTTTAAGTACTCAACGTGCTCGTTTAGGTTCTTCAGTGCTTTCTCGTCGATAACTGGACCGATATCCGTTGAAAGTAGTGAAGGATCGCCAACGTGAAGCTCTTTTAAAGCGCCTTTGATCATATCAATGATGCCGTCTGCAACGTCTTCTTGTAAGAACAACACACGTAGTGCAGAACAACGTTGACCAGCACTTTGGAAACCTGAGCTGATCACATCGTCAACAACTTGCTCTGGTAGAGCGGTTGAGTCAACGATCATACAGTTTTGACCACCAGTTTCAGCGATAAGCGGTACTTGGATATCATTACGCGCAGCAAGCGTTTGCGAAATAACAGTACCGGTTTCAGTTGAACCTGTGAACATAACTGCTTGAATACGCTCATCAGGAACGATTGTTTTACCTACTTCGCTACCACGAGCAATAACAGGCTGTACAACGTGCTCTGGTAAACCTACAGATAGCATAAGCTCAATCGTACGAAGGGCGATTAAACTTGTTTGCTCAGCAGGTTTTGCAATAACAGTGTTACCTGTCACGATAGCTGCAGCAACTTGGCCTAAGAAGATAGCAAGAGGGAAGTTCCATGGGCTGATACATAAGATCACACCACGCGCTTCAAAACGCTCGTCTTGTGATAATTCTTCAGCGCGTGCAGCGTAGTAGCGGCAGAAATCCACAGCTTCACGTACTTCATCGATACCGTCTTGAGTTACTTTACCCGCTTCTTTGATACACAGAGCCACTAGCTCATCGTGGTGACGCTCTAGGATATCAGCAACGCGGCGTAGTAAGTTTGCGCGCTCTTTAACAGGTGTTTGTGACCATGATTCAAATGCTTTTTCTGCATTTTCTAAAAGTGCAGTCATCTCTTCTGATGATTGTAATTTCACATGACCAATGATTTCTTTATGGTTTGCAGGGTTCTTAACTGGGATAGAGCCTTCTGGAACTGCGCTTAATTCAATGCGGTGCTCAGCAAACCAAGTATCAAGGTTTTCTTTAAATGGTGTAATAACATTGATGTCAGTTAAGTCCATGCCTTTCGAGTTTGGACGCTCATCACCATATAAATCAATTGGCATCTTAATTTGCGTGTTGTACTTGTTACGTAAACCTTGCAGCGTTTCTACAGGGTCTGGTAATAGTGATTCAACTGGTTTAGTGGTATCAACAATCGCATTTACGAATGAAGAGTTAGCACCGTTTTCTAATAAACGACGTACTAAGTATGCAAGTAAGTCTTCGTGTTGACCTACAGGTGCGTAAACACGACATTGAATTTTTTCTTGCTCAACGATTTGGTCGAATAATGACTCACCCATACCGTGTAGGCGTTGGAATTCGAAACCTTCATGGTCACCTTTAGCAACTTCTAAAATAGTTGCCGCAGTGTAGGCGTTGTGTGTAGCAAATTGCGGGTAAAGTACATCGCGCGCTTCAAGTAGTTTGATAGCACATGCTTTGTACGAAACGTCAGTCGTCGCTTTACGTGTAAATACCGGGTAGTGATCTAAACCATCTTGTTGAGTGGTTTTGATTTCTGTATCCCAGTATGCGCCTTTAACAAGACGAACCATTAATTTACGACCAACGCGGCGGGCAAGTTCTGCAACCCATTCAACCACAAAAATAGCGCGTTTTTGGTATGCTTGAACGGCTAAACCAAAGCCATTCCAGTTACCTAAATCGTCATCGCTGAATACCGCTTCAATGATATCTAATGAGATGTCTAAACGGTCAGCTTCTTCAGCATCAACAGTGAAGCCGATGTCGTAGCTTTTAGCTGCAAGTGCAAGCTCTTTTAGCTTAGGTACGATTTCAGCCATCACACGCTCACGATGAGTAAACTCATAACGTGGGTGAATCGCAGAAATTTTAACTGAGATACCAGGGCTCTTGATTGGGCCACGGCCATTTGCTGCTTTACCAATCGCGTGGATTGCCGTCATGTAGCTTTGGAAGTAACGCTCAGCATCTTTCATGGTGCGCGCGCCTTCACCTAGCATATCGTATGAGTATACGTAGCCTTTTTGCTCTTTATCAGCAGCACGTTCAATCGCTTCGTTAATAGTACGACCCATAACGAATTGCTTACCCATGATCTTCATTGCGAAGTTCACAGATTTACGAATAACAGGCTCACCTAGACGACCAATTGTTTTCTTCAGAACACCGAATTGCTGTTCTTTAGATTTGTCGCTGTAGTTAACCATTTTACCGGTTACTAACAGGCCCCAAGACGATGCATTTACAAATAGAGAGTCACTGCTACCTAAGTGCGAGCTCCAGTCACCTTTAGCAAGTTTGTCACGAATTAGTGAGTCTTGCGTTGCTTTGTCTGGTACACGTAGTAGTGCTTCTGCTAAACACATTAATACCACACCTTCTTCACTTGAAAGTGAGAACTCGTTTAGTAGTGCATCTACACCGCTTTGACCATCCTGATCGCGACGGATATTTAAAACCATTTGACGAGCACGTTCCCACGCTCGGCTACGCGCTTTCACGCCTACTTCAGCCAAAGGCAAAATGTGATCAATCACCGCATTTTCATCAATACGGTAGAAATCACGGATCTTTTGTCTGATTGGACATTCAGTTGTCAAATCGCCATTAAATAGCATAAGTAACCCTCTGGTATGTGGAGTCTAGAAATGAACTTATTGCATTTCTTACCATTGATATAATTCGTGCATTCTAATTAAAATTCAGCAGAATATGCTGGTTAAATTTTTCGATTTACGATAATTTACAGGGCATACCGTTAACTTAGCCGCATAAAATTCTGTTATGACCAGTCCGAATAGATTACGCATGTTAGATCGCATCGATTTAGCAATTTTAGACGCTCTGCAAAAAAATGGCAGAATATCGAACGTAAACCTCGCAAAACAGGTTAACCTGAGCCCAAGCCCGTGTCTCGATCGCGTAAAACGTTTAGAGCAAGAAGGCTACATCGAAGGCTATTACGCAAAGCTTAGCGAAGCAAAACTTAACCAGAGCTTGTTAGCACATGTGCAGGTATCGTTAGTGACTTCGAATACATCAGTATTTAAAGTGTTTCGCGAATATATTTTAAATATTCCTCAAGTTGTTGAATGCGACATGGTGGCTGGTGGCTATGACTACTTATTAAAAGTACGAGTCTCAGATATGGATGAATATCGCCAAGTATTGGGTGATTTAGTGGATATTCCGGGGGTGGGGACACACCACACCTATATGGTGATCGAAAAAATTAAACAAGATACCGGATTAAGATTCGATATATAGATACAAAAAAAGCACCAACAGGTGCTTTTTTAATGACTATTTAGTAGCTTATGCCCAGCCGTCGTAACGTTTACGACGAGATAACACCACCGTTAAGATAATACCTATCAGTAAGCCTATAAATGCAATTGCACCGCCATAAGTAAGTAGCTGGCGTTTCTCTTTTGCACTTGCTGTTTGCTTAGCGTTACGCTCAGATTCAATGGTATTTTTTAGCGTTTCGATTTGCTCACTCAGGGCTGCGTTTTGCTCTGTTAGTAATTTGTTCTGTTCTTGAAGTTGTGGCAGTTCAATTTCAGCCTGACGAAGTTGCTCTTGCATTACCGTCATGTCGTTATTCAATGCCTGAAATTGTTGCTGGATACCGGCGTTTTCAGTGATGAATTTTGATTCAACCCAGCCTTCGCGATCTTTATCGTCACGAATTTTAAAGTAGCCGTTATCTTCACCTGATAACAACACAATTTGAGTACCCGCATCAACTGAACCCAAAATGCGGTAGTTTTTGCTCGGACCTGAATGCATAAAGGTGTACAGGTTATCGACTATGTAGGCGGTGTTTTGGCTGTCGCTGCTTGGCGCTTCTTCTGCGTAGCTAATAAAAGAGGTGGCCGCAAGGAGCAACCCAAAAATACACTGTTTTAACATCAATCTGCCTTGTTAATGTGATCTTGCCTAGAAGTGGCTAAATTTATAATTTCTTTATGTATAGAGATAGTAGGGATTTCAACTATTAATAGCAAGGCTGATATTGTAATCCATGGATGAGCTTGGTCGCAAAAATCAGGAAAAAATTTGCATTAAGTAGCTGCTTTGTTTATTTTGATCACTTATTTATTTTAAATGTACTCCGCAAAACGAATGGATACTGAGATAGAACTGAAGTTTTTGGTGTCAGATGCCGTTGTTCCACTGATCCCCGCATTAATTACCCAATTTGCAAAAACCGTTACCAACAAACCGTCGCGCAGCTTACAAAATGCTTATTACGATACGCCAAGCCGAGAATTACGTGCTTTAGATATTGGCTTACGTACTCGCTGTTGTGACAACCAGTGTGAGCAAACGATTAAGCTTGCTGGCGAAGTCGTTGGTGGCTTACATCAACGCCCAGAATACAACTTACCACTAACAGGTAACCGCCCAGATTTACTCGCATTTGATGCTGCTATTTGGCCTCATGGTATGCAAGTGGGTGCTATTGCAGAGAATTTATACCCAATTTTTAGCACTAACTTTATTCGCCGTACTTGGTTAATTGAAACTAATAACGGTGCAAAAATTGAAGTGGTGTTAGATAAAGGTGAAGTTGCGGCATCGGGTCAGGTTGAGCCAATTTCTGAACTTGAAATCGAACTAATCGAAGGTAGTCGTAGTGAGTTGTTTGCACTGGCTGATAAATTGGTTAGTGAAAGCCATGTTCGCTTAGGGCTTTATTCTAAAGCAGCACGGGGCTATCGCCTTGCGGATGACAAACCATTAAAAGCAAGTAAATCAATTGGTTTTGTGCCGCTAAAAAGCGATGCCACACAAGAGCAAGCGCTGGTAGAAAGTATCAACTACGCGATTCGATTTGTGCAAAAACATGAGGCCTGTTACTTCATTAAACCTAGTCTAAAAACTCTTAAGCGTGTCACAGACGGTATTCGTTTAATTCGCCATACGTTTTGGCTGTTTGATGACATTGTCAGTAAAGACGACACCGACTCATTGCGCACAGAGTTAAAGTGGTTATTGAGCGAATTAGCGTGGGTTGAAAACGCAATTCAACTAAAAACCTATACATCAAAGCGTCACGCATACTACAAAAAAATCAACAGTGCGCCTGAGCTCACGCAAGTTATTAATGACTTAAAAGAGTTACAGCCAAGCATTGAAGATATCGAAACTCTGTTCCATAGCACCCGATATAACCGCTTACTATTGCAATTAACAACGTGGTTAATTGAAAAGCAATGGCGTAAATCATGGGGGCAAGCTGAGTTTCAGGCAGCAGAAAAACCGGTTGCCGATATTGCTAAGCGTTTATTTGCCAAAGATTGGCACGACATGCATGAGCTTATCCCTGAGCAGCAAGTATTTACCGATAAAGACTATTTATCACTGCGCACTCGCTTAGAAAACTCATTGCTTAGTGGCAACTGTTTAGGTGCTTTGTTCGATAAAGAAGACAGAAACGAGTTTCGTATGCCATGGGTCGATATCTCTCATGGTATTTACGAGTTAAGTACGCTTGAGTATCTAAAGCAGTTATGCGCAGGACAAGACGATTTAGAGCTGGCAAAAATTCAAGCATGGCTTGATCAAAAGTCAGAGTTTTTAGTCAGTGCAATGGAGCAAAGCCGTCACGCTTCATTTAATACTGATCCCTATTGGCTGTAAGTAAATGCGCTTTTGCCTATGGATGGGGTTAGCTTGGTTGAGTATATCAGCCTGGGCTAACCCTATTGAATGGCAAACCTACAAACAGCAAGACGACATCACCGTAAGCTATAAAAAGCATGAAACCGGTATTATTGAAATTAAAGCTTCTGTGCTGGTGAAAAATGCCAAAGCCAGTGACTTTATGGCATTGCTCAGTGATACCGACAACGCTGCTAACTGGCTTGAGAATGTCAAAAGCGTGACGCTAATGGAGCGCTTAAGTCCCTCAGAAACCCTTGTTTATACTCATTTTAATTCACCTTGGCCGGTGTCAGACCGTGACTTGGTGAGTTATTCTTGTTATCACGCTTTAGATGAGCACAAAACCGAGTTACAAATCAAAAGTCAGCCTTATGCAAAAGCCGAAGTTGCAGGGCTTGTACGCATCAAAGATCTCACCGCTTATTGGCGCTTAGAACAGCAACAAAGTAACTTGTTAGTGAGCCATCAAGCCTATGCTGATCCAAGCGGTTCCATTCCGCATTGGTTAAGTAACAAAGTGTCGTTAAAAAGTGTTTATAAAACTCTGCAAGCACTGAGAGAACAATTAACCAACAATCAGTTTTCTAGAGCGAATACACGCAGCATTCCCGGCACGTGTCAGCCGTTAAATTAGCTCATCATCGGGTGACATCGCTTAGATTTACACATATCATCGCTGTAATTGCGATTTTGAAGGGTTACCATGAAAGAGCCAAAAATTCCCTTAGTTAATAAGCCAAATGGCATGGGCTTTGGGCGTATTTTAAAAGCAACAAAATGTTCTATTAAAGGTTTTAAAGCGGCATTTAAAGAAGAGTCTGCATTTCGTTCTGAAATTTATCTAGGCGTGTGTTTATTACCCTTATCTGTCGTACTTGCGCAGTCATTAAATCATTGGCTAGTACTGTTTATTCCTTATTTATTATTGTTAATTGTCGAGTTACTTAACTCGTCGATAGAAGCGCTGACTGACCGAGTAGGGATTGAGTACCATGTGTTATCGGGTCGTGCTAAAGATATGGCCTCTGCGGCAGTAACATTGTCACTGCTTATTCTTGCTTTGGTATGGGGTGTGGCTGTTTACGAAAAAATAGTAACCTACCTTTAAATCAGACATAAAAAAAGCGCCGAAAGGCGCTTCTTTCATTTTATCTAACCTATTACAGGCCAGCAGCTGCGCGAAGTGCGTCTGCTTTGTCTGTACGCTCCCAAGGGAACTCATCACGACCGAAGTGACCGTAAGCCGCAGTCGGTTGATAGATAGGACGCTCAAGATCAAGCATTTGGATTAAGCCGTAAGGGCGTAGGTCGAAGTGCTCACGTACTAATTCGATTAGACGTGCTTCTTCTAATTTACCAGTACCAAATGTCTCGATGCTGATAGATGTTGGCTCTGCAACACCGATAGCGTAAGAAACTTGTAGCTCACACTTGTCAGCAAGGCCAGCAGCAACCACGTTTTTAGCAACGTAACGTGCAGCGTATGCAGCTGAGCGGTCAACTTTTGATGGATCTTTACCAGAGAAAGCACCACCACCGTGACGAGCCATACCGCCGTATGTATCAACGATGATTTTACGACCTGTAAGACCACAGTCACCCATAGGACCACCGATTACGAAACGGCCAGTTGGGTTGATGAAGAACTTAGTTGCGCTAGAGATAAGCTCAGCTGGAAGAACTGGCTTAATGATCGTTTCCATTACCGCTTCAACTAAGTCGTTTTGTGAGATTGAATCACAGTGTTGAGTTGAAAGAACAACTGCATCAATACCAACAGGCTTACCATTTTCGTAAGCAAATGTTACTTGAGATTTAGCATCTGGGCGTAACCAGTTAAGCTCACCGCTCTTACGAACTTCAGCTTGACGCTGAACTAGACGGTGTGAATAAGTGATTGGTGCAGGCATTAAAACATCAGTTTCGTTACATGCATAACCGAACATTAAACCTTGGTCACCAGCGCCTTGGTCTTCTGGACGAGCACGGTCAACACCTTGGTTGATGTCTGGAGATTGTTTACCGATAGTGTTTAGGATTGCACAAGAGTCAGCATCGAAACCCATATCTGAGTGTGTGTAACCGATTTCACGTACTGTTTTACGTGTGATTTCTTCGATATCAACCCAAGCGCTAGTAGTGATTTCACCACCAACCATAACCATACCAGTCTTAACGTAAGTCTCACATGCAACACGGGCATGAGAATCTTGCTCTAAGATAGCATCTAGAACCGCGTCAGAGATTTGGTCCGCGATTTTATCCGGATGACCTTCAGAAACAGATTCAGAAGTAAATAAATGTTTTGCCATTGTATTTCTGCTCACAAATATTGCGCTTCACAAACGTCGGTAATAGCGCTAAAAAATTAAGGGGCGTATTTTATCTAAAACAAATATGTTTGCATAGTAATTTTACGCCTAGACGTCCATTTAAAATTACTAATAACGTATTGTTCTTAATAAACGCCCATAATTGGTGCATTTAATGCGGATTTTTAATTGCACTGTACCCTTACAATAAGTAAGAATGGGGCTTCATAAACAACCAGCGCAAATACATAAAGGTAGGAGAATTCATGCCATCACGCAAAGAACTTGCAAATGCTATTCGCGTCTTATCAATGGACGCAGTACAACAGGCCAAATCTGGTCACCCTGGGGCCCCTATGGGCATGGCAGATATCGCAGAAGTACTATGGCGCGATTATCTAAAGCATAATCCAACAAATCCAGAGTGGGCAGACCGAGATCGATTTATTCTTTCTAACGGCCACGGTTCAATGCTGATCTATTCTCTACTGCACTTAAGTGGCTATGACTTACCACTAGAGGAAATTAAAAACTTCCGTCAAATGCACTCAAAAACACCGGGTCACCCAGAATATGGTTATGCACCGGGTATTGAGACTACTACGGGCCCATTAGGTCAAGGGATCACAAATGCTGTGGGCATGGCAATTGCCGAAAAAGCGCTTGCTGCACAGTTTAACCGTGAAGGTCACGATATTGTTGACCACTTCACGTATGCATTCATGGGCGATGGCTGTTTAATGGAAGGTATTTCACACGAAGCCTGTTCATTAGCGGGTACATTAGGCCTAGGTAAACTAGTTGCGTTTTGGGATGACAACGGCATCTCAATTGATGGTGAAGTAGAAGGTTGGTTCAGCGATGACACGCCAGCGCGCTTTAAAGCATACGGCTGGCACGTAGTAAGCGATGTAGATGGTCATAACCCAGATGCAATTCGCGCCGCTATCGAAGAAGCGCGTAGCATCACCGATAAGCCATCATTAATTTGCTGTAAAACAATCATTGGTTACGGTTCACCTAACAAATCAGGTAGCCATGACTGTCACGGTGCACCACTAGGTGAAGACGAAATCAAAGCATCTCGTGAGTTCCTAGGTTGGACAGGTGATGCATTTGAAATTCCAGCTGATATCTACAGTGAGTGGGATGGCAAAGAAAAAGGTAAGCAACTAGAAGCTAGCTGGGACGAAAAGTTTGCCGCTTACGCAAGTGCATACCCTGAACTTGCTGCTGAGTTTACTCGCCGTACCAATGGTGAATTACCAGCTGATTGGGCTGAAAAGTCACAAGCTTACATCGAAGAGCTACAAGCAAACCCAGCAAACCCAGCAACACGTAAAGCATCACAAAATGCATTAAACGCGTTTGGTCCGTTACTACCAGAATTCATGGGTGGCTCTGCTGACCTTGCTGGTTCTAACTTAACGCTTTGGGATGGTTCAAAAGGCTTAGAAGCAAACGATGCAAGTGGTAACTACATTTTCTACGGCGTACGTGAATTTGGTATGTCAGCGATTATGAATGGTATTGCACTGCATAAAGGCTTTATTCCTTACGGTGCTACATTCTTAATGTTTATGGAATACGCACGCAATGCAGTACGTATGGCCGCATTAATGAAGCAGCCAAGCATCTTTGTATACACGCACGACTCAATTGGTCTAGGTGAAGATGGTCCAACGCACCAACCGGTAGAGCAAATCGCAAGTATGCGTTTAACGCCTAACCTAGTGAACTGGCGTCCATGTGACCAAGTTGAGTCAGCGATTGCATGGCAACAAGCAATTGAGCGTAAAGATGGCCCAACGTCACTGATTTTCACTCGTCAAGGCCTTGAGCAACAAGCGCGTACTGCACAGCAGTTAGCCGATGTGAAAAAAGGTGGTTACGTACTTAGCTGTGACGGTGAGCCAGAGCTTATCCTTATTGCAACAGGTTCTGAAGTACAGCTTGCACAAGATGCCGCTGCAGAACTTCGTTCACAAGGTAAAAAAGTACGCGTGGTATCTATGCCTTCAACTGATTTATTTGATGAGCAAGACGCTGCCTATAAAGAAAGCGTACTACCTGCAAGCGTAACGCGCCGCGTAGCAATCGAAGCGGGTATCGCAGACTACTGGTACAAGTATGTAGGCCTAAATGGCGCAGTAGTAGGTATGACGACCTTCGGTGAGTCTGCTCCTGCTGATGAGCTATTCAAGCACTTTGGTTTCACTGTTGAAAACATCGTAAACAAAGCAAACGCTTTGTTCTAAGCTTTAGCCGCTAAAATTTAAAAGCCCGCCCTGTAAAACCACAGCGCGGGCTTTTTTATGCCCCGTAGGTTGGGTAGAACGGAGTGAAACCCAACGGTTTTAGCTCTCAGCCGTCAGCCATCAGCTTTAAAAACCCCTCACCGTAGGCGTGAAATTTATTTCGCGCGGAAATTGTGTCTAGCTATTAACTAATAGCTTTGATATTAATAGGCTATAAAACAAGCAAAAAAAGCCGCGATAAAACGCCTATTTGTTTTTTACTTATATTTTCTGCTCAAGGATGGTTATGAAAAGTTATCCAAAAGTGTTGGACCCTAATAAAGTCGGCGAATATGCTGGTTTGGCAAAATCTGGTGGTGGTTACGTGTGGGATGAGGTACTAGAATATCGAGTTTGGTGCCACTCTCATAACGATGCTCCTGATTTAGAAGAGGGGAGCGATTATTACTATGCTTTCGACACTTACGAAGAAGCACTGGAATGTAGTAATGACATACCTGGAGCTGAAGAGCCACTAGCATTAATTCTCCAGCGTGAATATATAGATGAGCCATCAACAGGCCAGTATAAGCATGTGAAAGAAGAAAGGATCACTGAATGGCCAGTACAATTTCTTGAACGGCCAAGAAGAACCGAATCGACTATTCCTAATTTTATGTCTGTTGATGCACCAGAAAATAAACTGGATATCATTCGTGGTATTGCTTAAATGTAATATCCGCTAAACCTTGTATGGCTTAGGCGTACAAACAACGAATCAAGGTTAACCCCCAATAGTTAGGTTGGTGTGTTTCATCATGAAAAAATCACATAAAAGAATAATCTCTTCAATCTCTTCGTTAATAGGTTTGCTTGTCGGGTTCAAGCTATTGGACTTTCTAAGACGTGATAGATGCCTAGAGTTAAGTGGCAGCTTAACACATTGGGGGGCGTGTGATTTTGGTGATGCAAGAGCAGAAGTAATACCCCTTGGCCTGCCCTCATTGGCTTTAGTAATTACTGTAAGCATTGTTATCTACTTTGTAGTAAATTATTGTTATAAAACAAGTGATTGGTTCTATATAAACATGTTAGGGATACAAGGATAGTTTGTGCATGAATTCTAATCAGGTTTGGTCTGCTCTGAAATTTCGAGAAAACTTAGGCTCTCTAATTTCAAAATTCAATACATTATTTTTAAGCGATATAGCGCCAATCATATCTAACCCTAATGGTGATAGAAAAGCATCATTGAGAGCTATCATTGCTCTAGATGTTCCCCAAGTCCAAATAGAAATTCATAAAGTTCTTAATGAGATTGAGCATGTTTTAAGGGATAACGCTCATTTTTTATTATTACAATCTGGTTTCTCTGAAGTAGAAAGTCAAACATACCTCTCAAGTAAGTTTCCTTCTGGCTTTATTAAATTGAGCATAATTAATGAGCTTAATACAACCTTTGGATTACTTAACGAGTTGACTGTTTTAGCTATATCTCACCTAAATGTGTTGGAAACAAATTCAGGCTTTGGAGGTATGCTGAGAGGACTATTTCAGGGATACTCTAATCAGGTTGATGGCATTGCTCATGTATTTGGGCAAGGAAGTATGCAAATTGAAGTAAGCTCCAGCCTACAGGGATTTAATTCTGCTTCGATTTTAGTTGGTCAATCTATAGATTCAGTTTCTAACTTATTACATTCAGTTGTTTTGGAAAAATGGAATAGTTTTGGGGCTATGGCAGAAAATTTATAGCTCTAACAAACAACTTATGTGAAATTGCCAAAACTTGGCTATATAGTTGGACGTTACCCTGAATCTGCTTGCATAAAGCAATAAGTGTTGATGTTAATGGTAACCGAACGGTTTTTGTTGGCACATTAGCAAAGTTTAAAGCTTCATTGACGCGCTAAAGCACGACCTACCACAATTGCACGAGCAGCTCAAAACTGACAGCTTACGGCTTACAGCTAACCCGACTTGATTATTTCTCACTCAGTCCCCCTTGAATGCTAAACCGACAACTGGCACTGTCTGTAGCTTAATAACAAAACAACAGGAGTGAGGATGTCTCAGTTTGATAATGTAAGTGTGCTGAAAAAAGCCAATGTGTATTTTGACGGTAAAGTGTCTAGCCGTACTGTGGTATTTGCTGATGGCAGCACGAAAACCTTAGGCTTTATGCAACCGGGTGAGTTTGAGTTTGCAACAAGCCAAAAAGAGTTGATGGAGCTTAACAGTGGCAGTTGGCAAGTGCTATTACCCGGTGAGAGCGAATGGCAAACGATGCAAGCAGGGGAGTCATTTACAGTTGATGCGAATGTGAGCTTTCAAGTAAAAGTGAGCGAGTTTGCAGATTACTGTTGTTCGTACAGTTAGTGAACAGTTGTTAACCTCTCTAAAAAGCCCGTGTTCTGCGGGCTTTTGCATATTTTATCCGCAACGCATGATCTAAATCATCTATGGTTACAATCAATTACTAAATATCTGCAATTTTTGCTTGTGTTAATTCAATTCGCCCCCAATACTGATTATGAGGTAACAAGAAAAAAGGATACCCTATGAAGATTAATATTTCTGGTCATCATGTTGACGTTACTGAGGCTGTTAGAGCTCATATCAACGAGAAATTCTCGAAAATTGCTAGCCATTTTCCATCATTAATATCACTTGATATTATTCTTTCAAAAGAACATCACAAACACCAAGCTGAGATCAGCACAACCTATGAAGGCGCGCGTTTATCAGTAAAAGGTGAAGACGAGGTGATGTACCCAGCAATTGCAAATGCTGCAAAAAAACTTGATGCATCACTGAAACATCGTAAAGGGCAAATGAAAGCCAAACTACACGAAAAGCCGGTCAGTACAACTCCGGAAATTGCCCACGAAATCATTCAGGAAATGAACCTGACCTAATTACAGCACGCTAGCCTAATTGGCTAGCCTTAAACTAAATCTGAAAAAGCCAACCGTTGCGAAACGCTTGGCTTTTTTGGTTTTAATATTTAACTATCAGCTATCAGCTATC
>NZ_PNCP01000238.1:0-309 GCF_005886115.1 Pseudoalteromonas sp. S4492 | reverse complement strand
CGTTGACATAACAGGGAACAATTCGGCGTACCAGAGTGGTCAGCCTATATTTGCTCTTTTGTCAGCCTATTTATCGGTCTACCTTATAGTGCACGATTGAAATTATTCTGGCGTGGGCTATCAACAATGCGTGCGAATGTGGCCATATGGCGAAGGTGTTTCATCATATTGTTCGGTTTTTTAGGACAGTCTTTTTTGGATTATCCGGTTTTTTTAGATCAATAGACAGTACTATCCTTGAAGTCAGATTGTATGACTGTGCAGGAGATAAACATTATGAATGATTCACAGAAAAGCGTTGTTGAAGCT
>NZ_PNCP01000237.1:0-550 GCF_005886115.1 Pseudoalteromonas sp. S4492 | reverse complement strand
GAAAAGGCCTCCCGTGAGAACATTGTTTTTATGGCTCTGTCGGCTGACAGTCAACCTCATTTCACGACCATTGCCGACTTTGTCAGTCGAATGCATGAACCCATAGGGCTGTTGTTTACCCAGATTCTGATGGTCTGTGACCAACTTGGACTGATCGGCAAAGATAGGTTTGCCATAGATGGCCGCAAGATGCCTTCTAATGCAGGTAAGGAGTGGAGCGGTACCCACAGGGAATTACGCGATAAAAAGAAGAAGCTCGAAATTGGCATCGCTCGCCTGACCAAGCGGCATCAGGAGGAAGATAAAAAAGACGACGTTAATCCTGAACATCGTCGTGATGATGAGCAACGCATCAAAACCTTGAAAAATGCGTCACGGCGCATCAAGGCGTTTCTTAAGGAACAACCGGAAAAACTGAACAAGCGCAATAAGCCACTGAAAGGGAATGTCACTGACCCGGACAGCGCCAAGATGAAAACATCCAAAGGCGTCATTCAGGGCTACTGTGGGGTTGCGGCTGTTGATAGTAAACATCAGGTCATTATGCATG
>NZ_PNCP01000236.1:0-447 GCF_005886115.1 Pseudoalteromonas sp. S4492 | reverse complement strand
TTTCGCTTTTCATGCGCATAGCGGTGAGGAACGAGCCGATCTGGGCATGGGTGCATTGGCCGGTCATGATGTCGCGCATGATGCTCATCATTTCTTCGCGACTCAAGTCAAGGTTGCTGACGGCGCGGGCAATGCCCTCTTTAATATTCATCTCGTCTGGCTCCAATGGTTATTCTCTAAAGTCTGGCAGCAGGCGCTTTTGACCTTATTGCTTAAGAAAGTTGTCCAGCATGTCATGGCCTCGGTCGGTCATGATGGATTCCGGGTGAAATTGAACACCTTCCAGGGGCAGAGTCTTGTGGCGAATGCCCATAATCTCGTCCATGCTGCCGTCTTCGTGCTGGGTCCAGGCGGTAATTTCAAAACAGTCTGGCAAGCTTTCTTTTTCAATGACCAGAGAGTGGTAACGGGTGGTTGTGACCGGGTTGGGCAGATCAGCGAAAACGC
>NZ_PNCP01000235.1:0-359 GCF_005886115.1 Pseudoalteromonas sp. S4492 | reverse complement strand
GGTATTGGATTCTGAGGCGTATTTCTTGGAGGCAATGGCGGAGCCTGAGGCTCGGATATTGAAGGAATATTCAGTGTGCCTGGACGCAGATGCTGGATGTCCCGTTCTCGCATCCCGTTCTCGCAACTGAGTAGGCTGATCATAATTCGTCTCGGTATCCGCCTGACGGGATGGGCTTTATGTCTATGCAGTGGGCTTAA
The DNA here is from genome assembly GCF_005886115.1 of Pseudoalteromonas sp. S4492. Classification (NCBI taxonomy): domain Bacteria; kingdom Pseudomonadati; phylum Pseudomonadota; class Gammaproteobacteria; order Alteromonadales; family Pseudoalteromonadaceae; genus Pseudoalteromonas; species Pseudoalteromonas sp. S4492. The sequence goes on along the minus strand of NZ_PNCP01000235.1, from coordinate 159 downwards.
CCCCTTCCACGGTCTTTTTATCGCCGCCGACTGAATACTCACCTTTCCTGCCATGAAAGGCACCCTGACGGGACAGCCTGAAACTGTCTTCCGAACCATGGGCTTTTCCTGCGCCACCGGTTGCATCCATGATCTATCACTCCAGGTTCATTGTCATAC
>NZ_PNCP01000234.1:0-567 GCF_005886115.1 Pseudoalteromonas sp. S4492 | reverse complement strand
TCCTGCCGTCATGACATCTTCTGATCGCCAAGGTTGGTTCACCATGCCTCGTGCGAGTTTACCAGCACTAACCGTCAGCAACTGCAATAACCCGTAAGCCATCAGTCGTATGTTCAGCCAGCGGTAAAGCGTTTGCCTTTTGCGTTGCCAAAGCTGGCGGGCTCCAAACAGGTTTTTGATCTGGTTAAATCCCGGCTCTATCGGCCATCTCAAGGCGTAATGACGCAGGATTTTAACCGCATCAAGAGCGGTGTCAGTGGATAATATTAGTCGGGTTTTGCGACGTTTTCCCTTGTGCTCGAACTCTGTCCAGACGGCGATGACTTCCTGCCCCCTGAGAATTCTGGCTCGACACCGGCAACTTCTGTAATACACAGTGCGTATTCGCCCATAGAGGTGCATTTTCACTTTGTGTTCCGGAAGCTTTTGAACCTGCGTTTTCGTCAGCTTTTCTCCGTAAATTCTTGGCGCTCCTCGCCGCTTTGGCTCGGGCAGTGGTGGCAGGAATAACGCCAGATCATGGCGAACCTGACCGATGGCATGATAGCCAAGTTCCTGTGTGTGCCG
>NZ_PNCP01000233.1:0-243 GCF_005886115.1 Pseudoalteromonas sp. S4492 | reverse complement strand
CACACCAATGATGCTGACCATGGGGGGGACAACGATGGGTGTAGCAAACTGACCAGCAAAGACACCAAAGTTGCTGAGGGTAATGGTTGCCCCCTGCATTTCTGATGGTGGAAGACTGCGCTCTTCAACCGCTTTACGGAAATAATTAATGCTGTTTCTCAGGGATTCAGCATCACGTTTTTCTGCATCTTTGATGACAGGAACAAACAGTCCATCTTCGCTGTCAACGGCGAGTCCCAAGTT
>NZ_PNCP01000232.1:0-270 GCF_005886115.1 Pseudoalteromonas sp. S4492 | reverse complement strand
ATAAACCAGGAATCCAGAAGCACATAAGTGGTTCGCTCACCAATGACCGCGTGGGTAAATCGCAGCAGCGCCTTGGCCGTAAACAGTTTGCTGGTGTTGCCAGTTTCAGAAGGCATTCGAGCCAGCCAGGGAATTGAGGTTGGCACTTCATCCGTTGGACGGTGCTGAACCATGGTCAAATACACGAAACACTGTCCGAGAACATAGCGTGCCTGATTGCGCTTGTGGGCATGCTCAAAGGCAATGCCGCTGTCAGGCGCTTTCTCACTG
>NZ_PNCP01000231.1:0-289 GCF_005886115.1 Pseudoalteromonas sp. S4492 | reverse complement strand
GTGGCTCTTCCGATATCTACTAGGAGATTGAAATTACCCAGACCGTCATTATTGGTAATTCGGTGGTGTCCACCTTCGAATGCAATATGAGCACCCTACGCCATGGTTAAATCGCCCGTCATCGTAAATGACATTAAGCGGCTTTTTAATGTTTTGGGCGTTACTGCCCGAGTGTGGTCAGTCCCTGCATTCACTTCTGACTGGGTAGCAATTTCCAGAAAGCCTTTCACAGTCTCTGTCGCATTACGGACAAACGAGGACAGTCTGTTCTTCAGTGATAGCGGCGTCA
>NZ_PNCP01000230.1:0-223 GCF_005886115.1 Pseudoalteromonas sp. S4492 | reverse complement strand
GTTTATTTTAAATTCTTTTGCCTGTCAGTAATTGTTCTCTAAATAATTAGAGTTGAATGTTTTTTTATTTTTTTGAATAAAAAAACATTCAGGTGACTTAAATAAGATAAGTGACTTTGATTCGGGTTTCTGCGTTTTTTGAACTGGTTCTTAAATTTAAATTTAAGTTATTTGGATTATTTTGTCGGCTGTAGTATGTAATAAGTTAATTTCGTTGGGTTTG
>NZ_PNCP01000023.1:0-45485 GCF_005886115.1 Pseudoalteromonas sp. S4492 | reverse complement strand
TAACAATCATCTGTGTGGACACTACGAACAAATAAGTTCTAAATCGTATAAGGAGGTGATCCAGCCCCAGGTTCCCCTAGGGCTACCTTGTTACGACTTCACCCCAGTCATGAATCACTCCGTGGTGAACGTCCTCCCGAAGGTTAGACTATCCACTTCTGGAGCAACCCACTCCCATGGTGTGACGGGCGGTGTGTACAAGGCCCGGGAACGTATTCACCGCGTCATTCTGATACGCGATTACTAGCGATTCCGACTTCATGGAGTCGAGTTGCAGACTCCAATCCGGACTACGACGCACTTTAAGTGATTCGCTTACCCTCGCAGGTTCGCAGCACTCTGTATGCGCCATTGTAGCACGTGTGTAGCCCTACACGTAAGGGCCATGATGACTTGACGTCGTCCCCACCTTCCTCCGGTTTATCACCGGCAGTCTCCTTAGAGTTCCCGACCGAATCGCTGGCAACTAAGGATAGGGGTTGCGCTCGTTGCGGGACTTAACCCAACATCTCACAACACGAGCTGACGACAGCCATGCAGCACCTGTATCAGAGTTCCCGAAGGCACCAAACCATCTCTGGTAAGTTCTCTGTATGTCAAGTGTAGGTAAGGTTCTTCGCGTTGCATCGAATTAAACCACATGCTCCACCGCTTGTGCGGGCCCCCGTCAATTCATTTGAGTTTTAACCTTGCGGCCGTACTCCCCAGGCGGTCTACTTAATGCGTTAGCTTTGAAAAACAGTTCCGAGGAACCGAGCTTCTAGTAGACATCGTTTACGGCGTGGACTACCAGGGTATCTAATCCTGTTTGCTCCCCACGCTTTCGTACATGAGCGTCAGTGTTGACCCAGGTGGCTGCCTTCGCCATCGGTATTCCTTCAGATCTCTACGCATTTCACCGCTACACCTGAAATTCTACCACCCTCTATCACACTCTAGTTTGCCAGTTCGAAATGCAGTTCCCAGGTTGAGCCCGGGGCTTTCACATCTCGCTTAACAAACCGCCTGCGTACGCTTTACGCCCAGTAATTCCGATTAACGCTCGCACCCTCCGTATTACCGCGGCTGCTGGCACGGAGTTAGCCGGTGCTTCTTCTGTAAGTAACGTCACAGCTAAGTGCTATTAACACTTAACCTTTCCTCCTTACTGAAAGTGCTTTACAACCCGAAGGCCTTCTTCACACACGCGGCATGGCTGCATCAGGCTTGCGCCCATTGTGCAATATTCCCCACTGCTGCCTCCCGTAGGAGTCTGGGCCGTGTCTCAGTCCCAGTGTGGCTGATCATCCTCTCAAACCAGCTAGGGATCGTCGCCTTGGTGAGCCATTACCTCACCAACTAGCTAATCCCACTTGGGCTAATCTTATGGCGTGAGGCCCGAAGGTCCCCCACTTTGGTCCGTAGACATCATGCGGTATTAGCAGTCGTTTCCAACTGTTGTCCCCCACCATAAGGCATATTCCCAAGCATTACTCACCCGTCCGCCGCTCGCCGCCCAACAAATCCCCCGAAGGTTCAATGTTGTCGCTGCCGCTCGACTTGCATGTGTTAGGCCTGCCGCCAGCGTTCAATCTGAGCCATGATCAAACTCTTCAATTAAAAGTTTTTTGAAACCGAAGTTTCGTGCTCAATGAATTCTGAATTTTGATATCTTTCGATATCGAATTGACTGTGCTGAAACAAGTAAACTTGTTTCCGTTGGTCACTCAGTTCAATTGAGACTCTAAATTTGTTTGCGTCCCTACCGAAGTAGTTCTGCTGTTAGAACTCAATCTGTACGAGTGCCCACACAGATGATTGCTTTATATTGTTAAAGAACGCTTCCAATTATATGGAAGAGAGACTTTCGTGTCTCAAGGGCTGTGCATTCTACGCAAGCCGTTATTTTTGTCAACACTTAATTTTGAGAAAAGTTTATTTTTTCAAAACTCAGTCTTACTTGACTCAACCAACTCGTCGTTTTGCTTTTTTGTAAGCAGTCCGCCGTGTCGGTGGATGCGCATTATAGGGATGCGGCGAATTAACGCAAGCACTTTTTTGAGAAAACTTTAAAAAAACTGCCTTTTGTATCCTTTTTACTCTAAACACCACAAAAGAGAAACTTTATTAACGCTTCAGTAACTTTTTAACCGTATTTAAGGCCATAAAAGTACAATACTCTAAAAACAAAAAGCCCAGCAATATAGCTGGGCCTTTAAATAGTTCGCGTTTTTAGGTGTTAAGCAATGCCGTATTGATCACGGTATGCTTTTACGGCGGCTAAATGCTCATCCATTGTGCCTTTGGCTTCTAGGAAACTAATTAAGTCAGCTAGTTTTACAATCGAGATAACTTTAGTGCCAAAGTCACGCTCGACTTCTTGAATAGCAGATAACTCAGCTTTACCTTTCTCTTGGCGATCAAGTGCAATTAAAACACCACTTAAGTCTGCACCATTATCCGCAATGATTTCCATTGACTCACGAATAGCTGTACCCGCAGTGATCACGTCATCAACTAACATGATCTTACCTTTCAGTTCAGAACCTACTAATGTACCACCTTCACCGTGTGCTTTTTTCTCTTTACGGTTAAAACAGTAAGGTACATCTTTGTTGTGATGATCAGCTAAAGCAACCGCTGTTGTTGTTGCGATTGGAATACCTTTATAAGCAGGACCAAATAATACATCGTAGTCAATACCTGCATCTTCAAGTGCCGCTGCATAAAAGCGACCTAAACGTGCAAGGTCACGACCAGTATTAAATAAACCAGCATTGAAGAAGTAAGGACTAGTGCGGCCAGACTTTAAAGTAAACTCACCAAATTTAAGCACCTGCTTTTCAAGTGCGAATTCAATAAACTCTTTTTGATAATCTTTCATAACTAATAAACCCACTTCTTTATTATGCTAATGCTTGCTTTTGAACGTCGATAATTTCACGAATTGAGTGCTTAGCTAATGTAAGTAGCTCATCAAGTTCGTCAAATGAGAAAGGCTCGCCTTCAGCTGTACCTTGAATTTCGATAATTTTGCCGGTTTCAGTCAAAATCACGTTCATATCAGTTTCTGCTTCAGAATCTTCTAGGTACTCAAGATCTGTAATTGGCTGACCTTTATATACACCGACTGAGATTGCCGCAATCATATGCTTAAGTGGGTTTGAATTGATCATACCTTTACTACGCATGTAAGTAAGTGCATCAACTAATGCTACGCACGCACCACTAATAGAGGCTGTACGTGTACCGCCATCAGCTTGAATAACATCACAATCGATAGTAATGGTGTTTTCACCTAGCGCTTTTAAGTCAACCGCAGCACGAAGTGCACGTGCGATTAAGCGTTGAATTTCCATAGTACGACCGCCCTGCTTACCGCGCGATGCTTCACGGCCATTACGAGTATGTGTTGAACGAGGTAACATACCGTATTCAGCCGTAACCCAACCTTTACCTTGGCCTTTCATAAAGCGTGGTACACCAGCTTCAACAGTTGCTGTACACAAAACTTTAGTGTTTCCAAACTCTACTAATACTGACCCTTCAGCATGCATAGTGTAATTACGTGTAAATGTAACCGGTCTAATTTGGTTAGGTGTTCTTTCGCTTGGACGCATTAACGATCCCCTTAATTCTGAATTTGCCACATTATAAGTCGATGTGGTGCTAGATGCCATGTTCATTTACATAATTAACTGCATCAGAAAAGCACATTTCAGAAAATTTACGCTAGAGGTTAAAAGCTGATTCGGTATAATCAGTCAACTTTGTAAATTTAATAACACTAGGAAATCATCCATGATCCACAGCATGACAGCTTATGCGCGTCGCGAAATTAAAGGCGAATGGGGCACTGGCACTTGGGAAATTCGTTCAGTTAACCAACGTTACCTTGAGACTTTTATCCGCGCACCTGAGCAATTCCGTGGCATGGAACCGGTTATTCGTGAGCGTTTACGTAAGCATTTACAACGCGGTAAAGTTGAAGTTTTCTTAAAATTTGCAGCAAACCCAGCTCATGTTGGCGAGTTAACCATTAACGAATCTCTTGCTGAGCAATTAATTAAAAGTGCTCAATGGGTGCAAAATCAAAGTAAAGGCGACATCAACCCTGTTGATATTTTACGTTGGCCAGGCGTTATGGAAGCTGAAGAACTCGATATGGATAGCGTAAATACAGCGCTAATTGCTGGCTTCGATGAAGTCATTGAAGATTTCAAACAAGCTCGCGGCGATGAAGGCGCAAACTTACAAGAAATGATCGCCACTCGCCTTGATGCAATTTTAGAGCAAGTTGCGATTGTAGAAAGCCACCTACCAGAAATTTCTAAATGGCAACGTGAAAAGCTAAATCAAAAGCTTGAAGAACTAAAAACAGACATCGATGAATCTCGCCTTGAGCAGGAACTTATTTACCTTGCGCAAAAACAAGATGTTGCTGAAGAACTAGATCGCTTAAAGTCGCACGTTAAAGAAACCAAAAAGATCTTAACTAAAGGCGGTGCATGTGGTCGACGCCTCGACTTTATGATGCAAGAGTTTAACCGTGAAGCAAACACGTTAGCGTCAAAGTCTATCAACAGTGACATCACAAACGCTGCGGTAGAGCTAAAAGTGTTAATCGAGCAGATGCGCGAACAGATCCAAAACATCGAGTAAACGCGATTTACAGCATTTTTATAAGACCCAGCACCTGCTGGGTCTTTTGTTTTTGAAAAGTCTAAAAGCAGGCAAACTTGAGCACTTTTAGCGAAATAAAGTACAATAGATTAATTAAAGGCTTGGATTAGCGATAGTCCGAGCCTGTTTATTTTTTATTAGAGACAGATCATGGCGCAAACTCGCGGAAATTTATTTATCTTGTCAGCTCCATCAGGGGCTGGTAAATCAAGCTTAATTGGTGCTTTATTAAAGAAACACAGCGATATGAAGGTATCGGTTTCGCACACCACTCGCTCACCTCGTCCGGGTGAAGAAAACGGTGTGCACTATCACTTTGTTTCTGTTGAAGAGTTCAAAGCGCTAATTGAGAAAAATGACTTTTTTGAATGGGCGCAAGTTTTCGATAACTACTATGGTACGTCTAAGCAAGCAATCGAAAGTCAACTTGAAGCGGGTATTGATGTATTTTTAGATATCGATTGGCAAGGTGCTCAGCAAATTCGCAAATTAGTTGATGATGTTGAAACTATCTTTATTCTTCCACCATCAAAAGAAGAACTTGAATCACGCTTAAATAACCGTGGCCAAGACTCTGCTGAGGTAATCGCGGGAAGAATGGCAAAAGCACAATCAGAAACATCACACTTTAATGAATATGATTATGTGGTTGTGAACGATGACTTTGATACTGCACTTGCTGAAATCGAAATGATCGTAATGGCTAAACGTCTATCGTTACAAAGCCAAGCAGTGCGCCATCAGGCGTTATTAGAAAACTTGCTTAAATAATACTTTTTTAAGAAAAGATAAAAATTAACCACAAGCTATTGGCGAATTTAACTTGGTACAGTAAACTACGCCTTTGCTTAAGAATTTATTTGGAGTGCTAAGATGGCTCGCGTAACTGTTGAAGATGCAGTAGATGCAATTGGTAATCGTTTTGACTTAATTTTAGTTGCGGCTCGTCGTGCCCGCCAAATCGCGGTTGGTGGTAAAGATCCACTCGTTGATGCTGAAAATGACAAACCAACGGTTATTGCTTTACGTGAAATTGAAAAAGGGTTAGTAAATAGCTCTTCTATGGATTTAATCGATCGTGAAGAACAACAACATCAAGAAGCAGCAGAAATGGCTGCAGTGGCTGCTATCGTAGGTGGCAACCAGTAATCAAGCTCCCCGCTTTGATTTAGCTATACGGCTAGTATTTCTACACTAGCCGTTGGCAAGCCCTTCTTTTCATCGTATATTCTATTCATACCGTTACCGATTTACTTCATTAGCGCATTGGAGTGTGACTTTGTATCTTTTTGAAGGTCTAAAAAAGAAAATATCTGAATACTTACCAGCAGCTGAAATTGAGCTGGTCCAAAAAGCATACGTGGTAGCTCGCGAAGCCCACGAAGGCCAAACTCGTTCAAGTGGCGAGCCCTATATCACCCACCCTGTCGAAGTCACGCAAATACTCGCTGGTATGCGCTTAGATCACGAAACACTAATGGCTGCATTAATGCACGATGTGATTGAAGATACTGACTTCAGCCAACAAGATTTAGCTGAGATTTTTGGCGACACCGTTGCCGAGCTTGTTGAAGGGGTGAGCAAGCTAGATAAACTTAGCTTTAAAGATAAAAAAGAATTCCAAGCCGAAAACTACCGTAAAATGATCATGGCGATGACACAAGACATTCGCGTGATCTTAATCAAACTGGCTGACCGTACTCATAACATGCGTACTCTAGGCGCCCTTCGCCCTGATAAACGTCGCCGTATTGCCCGTGAAACGTTAGAGATTTATGCGCCAATTGCAAACCGCCTTGGTATTCACGATATAAAAAATGAATTAGAAGATTTAGGTTTCCAAGCGTTATACCCAATGCGTCATCGCGCATTAAGATCTGAAGTAATTAAAGCCCGCGGCAATCGTAAAGAAATTATCAGCAATATTAAAACTGAAATTGAAGCGCGTTTAGAAGAGTCAGGCATTGCAGCGACCATATCTGGCCGCGAAAAGCACCTTTATAGCATTTACAAAAAAATGCTTAATAAAGAGCTGTCATTTAACGAAGTGATGGATATCTACGCGTTCCGTATCAATGTTGATAATATGGATACCTGTTATCGCGTATTAGGTGTCGCACATAACCTTTATAAGCCCATCGAAACACGTTTTAAAGATTATATTGCCGTACCAAAAACCAACGGCTATCAATCACTTCATACCTCATTAGTGGGTCCTCATGGTATTCCTGTGGAAATCCAAATTCGTACCCACGATATGGATCACATGGCAGACAAAGGGGTTGCTGCTCACTGGATGTATAAAAAAGCCGGTGATAGTGCAGGCCATACAGCACAACAACGTGCTCGCCAATGGATGCAAAGCTTACTTGAATTACAGCAAAGTGCGGGCTCATCATTTGAGTTTGTTGAAAACGTTAAAACAGAGCTATTCCCTGAAGAAATTTATGTGTTCACCCCAGATGGTCGCATTGTTGAGTTACCAATGGGCGCAACGGCTGTCGATTTTGCGTATGCAGTACACACTGATGTAGGTAATACCTGTGTGGGTGCACGCGTAAATCGCAAACCTCACCCACTAAGCAAACCGCTTGATACAGGGCAAACCATCGAAATTATTACCAGCTCTGGGGCACACCCAAATGCAACTTGGTTAAACTTTGTTGTAACAGGTAAAGCACGTTTAGGTATTCGTAATTACCTGAAGAGCCAACAACATGAAGAAGCCATGTTACTTGGCCGTCGCTTACTGGATTCTGCTTTAGGTGAAACTAAACTCGATGATATCCCAGATGAGAACATTCGCCGTGTACTTCAAGAACATGAACTGAATACCGTACTTGAGCTTTTAGTCGAAATTGGCTCAGGAAACCTCATGAGTGTGCTTATCGCAAAACGCCTCATGCAAGTTGATGCCGACGACCTAAACGACCTTGCTCAAAAAGCAAAAGCGACGATTATCGGCACCGAAGGTATGCTGGTTAACTATTCTAAGTGCTGTCGCCCGGTACCTGGCGATGCTATTACTGCTTATATCAGCCAAGGTAAAGGCCTAACTGTTCACCGCCAAGAATGTAAAAACATTCGTGGTTGGGAAAATGACCGTTCGAAATACTTAGTTGTTAAGTGGGACGATAACCCAGAGAAAGAATATATTGCAGCCCTTCGTATTGAAATTATCAATCACCAAGGCGCATTGGCTAAATTGACAAATGTAATTGCCTCAACCCAAGCAAACATTGTTGAGATAGCGACTGACGAAAAAGAAAGTAATTTATACATGATAGATTTAGGCATCACGGTTAAAAACCGCGTTCATGTTGCAAACATTATGCGCCGCATTCGTGTGATGCCTGATGTGCAAAGAGTCTATCGTAAAAAGTAACAAGGATAATCATGAACAAATCTTTTATTTCTACTGATAATGCACCTGCTGCAATCGGTACGTATAGCCAAGCAGTTAAAGTGGGCACGGCTGTTTATTTATCAGGTCAAATTCCACTTGTACCAGAAACAATGGAAGTGATCTCTGAAGACTTCACTGAACAAACTCACCAAGTTTTCAAAAACCTAACAGCAGTTTGCCAAGCTGCCGGTGGTCAAATTCAAGACATGGTGAAAGTAAACATCTTCCTTACTGACTTATCTAACTTTGCTATCGTTAACGAAGTGATGAGCCAGTACTTTAAACAGCCTTATCCTGCACGCGCAGCGATTGGTGTACGTGCATTACCAAAAGGCGTACAAGTTGAAATTGACGGTATCATGGAGCTACCTTCAACGAACTAACCCCCCTGCCAGCGACCTCAGGTTGCTGGCACTTTTTTAGAAAAAGTTATTACTTCCCTCATCCGAAATTCTTGACTCATCAGCAATTCTCTAGCACTCTGTTGTTATAATAAGTAAAACCTTTAGCTAATGTAGTAAAAAAGGATCTCCACGTGTTTAAGCTCGCTCACAACGGCAACGTTTTATTAGATGTTCATGAAAACTCGCCTCCTAGTGCTGCGTTTATTATCGAGGCATTAGAAAAATCACCATTTTGTGAATGCAGAGTGGATCATGATGCTATCAATAATTTCTTCAAAAGCGATTCTAATGAACGCATGCTTGTTGTTGCTTCTAAACATGATGCCAGCTTAGTCGTCACTCTAAGCGATGATAAAATGCTAGCCACTGGCGAATTGACTGTCGCCGAGGGCGGTAAAGTCATGACTCTTGACGAAGCTAAAAAAGAACTAATAAAAGCAGGAGTAGCGCGAGGCTACAAGCAGGCTTTCTTAGAGCAGTTATTACAACAACAGTTCGAGTTACCAGCAGGTGAGATTGCTAAAGGCGTGCTAGCGAAAGGCCGTTTACCGATTGATGGCCAACCTTCCAAGTTTGTACCACAGGTTGAAACTTTAAAAGACCGTTTAAAAAAGCCAAAATTGCGTGAGGATGGCACTGCCGATATGCGCGACTTTGGTAAGCTCGCCAGTGTCGAACCCGGCGTATTACTTATCAAACAAATTCCAGCGACCCCTGGCAAAGAAGGCTTTACTGTTACTGGTGATGTACTACCTGCTAAACCGGGTGAAAACAGCACATTAGTGGCCGGTGAAGGGACTGAGATATCTAAAAACAACCCGCTAGAACTTATTTCGGTGATTGCTGGTGTACCCGTTGATATTGCCAATGGTATGCGCGTTGATGATATTTTTACCATTGCCGATGTAAACGTAAAAAGTGGCCACGTAGATTTTGAAGGCAGCGTCATTGTGACTCATAATGTTGAGCCTGGCATGCGTATTCACGCAAAAGGCGATATTACGGTTATGGGCACAGTTGAATCTGGTTATTTATCAGCAGTGGGTGATATCACCATAAAACAAGGCGTAATTGGCCACCAGCAAGAAGATAAAAAACTGTCGTGTAATATCATCAGCCAAGGCGATATTCACTTATCACATGGTCAGTATTGTTATCTTGAAGCGAATAATATTCTGATAGAACGCCAAGCCAGCCACTGTGTTATGAAAGCCACTAAGCTCTTACAAGTTGGCCAAGAAGATAACCCTCAGGGTAAACTATTTGGCGGTGAGGTTTTAGATGCGCAAATGCTCATTGCTGGCGAAATTGGCAATGAATCTGGCGCAAAAATGGTAATTAACTTAGCGGCTTCAGGCGCTGATGTAACCGCGCAAACGGATCAGTGTTTAAAAGAATTAGCACAAACAGACTCACAACTTGATACCTTGCAAGAAGCAATCGAAAAAGCAGATCAAGTAAAAGACGCCGAAAAGAAAAAACTCCTACTGGCCAAAATCGGCGCTACACAAATGCACTATTGTGAGCAAGCTGAAATGCTTGAGAAAAAGCTCTCTAGCTTAGAGCATCATCTGCATGATCTCTTGGAAGATGCGCAATTAGTCGTTAATAAAAAACTGCACTCAGGCGTCGAAATTCATATTTTCGAAAAGGTGCTACTCACTAATCGCCAATACCCGCCGTGTAAGGTGAAGCTTGAAGAAAACAAGGTTGAAGTAGAATTTAAAACCACTTAATAAAAAAGAGGCTTATAGCCTCTTTTTACCAGGGTCATTAAATCTATTAAAGAATACCTTCCACTTGCTGTTTTAGCTGCTCAGGCCAAACACCAACTTGTACTTGCCCGATATGCTGTTTTTGTAACAGCAACATAGCAAGACGCGATTGACCAATGCCACCACCAATTGTTTGCGGAAACTTCTTCGCAAGTAGCTGTTTGTGCCAATCAAACTCTAACCGAGCTTGGTCACCTGTAATTGCTAATTGTGTAGCTAATGCATCTGGGCTTACACGAATACCCATTGAAGAAATTTCAAAGGCATCTTCAAGCACTGGGTTCCAGACTAAAATATCACCGTTTAAACCTGCAAATTTGCTACAGGTTTGTGTTGACCAATCGTCATAATCAGGCGCTCGTACGTCATGAATTTTACCATCGGCAAGCGCGCCGCCAATGCCAATTAAAAATACCGCGCCGTATTCTTGTGCTACCGCTTTTTCGCGTTGTTTCGCAGTAAAGTCTGGATACATCTGACGTAACTGTTCACTGTGTACAAAGGTGATTTTTTCTGGCAAAAACGGCGTTAAATCAAACTCACTCGCTACAAAGCGTTCGGTTGCTTTAATCGCCTCATATAGTGATGTTACGGTATCTTTAAGCTTGTCTAAGGTGCGTTCAGTGCTCTCGCAAATTACTTTTTCCCAATCCCATTGGTCAACATACACCGAGTGAATTGGGCTTAAAGATTCTTCATCAGGGCGAAGCGCTTTCATATGCGTATAGAGCCCCTCACCTACCGAAAAATCGTAATCCGCTAAGGTTTTGCGTTTCCACTTAGCTAACGAGTGAACCACTTCAAATTGACTACCCGGAATTGTTTTCACTGCTACCGATACAGCATTTTCAGTCCCGCTTAAGTTATCTTGAATGCCATCGCCTACCTTTGCCAAGATCGGCGCTTGTACTTCGACTAACCCTAATTGCTGCTCTAATTGGCTTGAAAAAAACTGTTTTACTTTACTAATTTGCTGCTGTTGCTGCAGGTAGTGTGAACTCATAATAATTGGCCTCATTCCCAGTTATTGTTACTTGCTAAATTAGAGAAACCCGCTGCTTGGTCTCTCTCGATAAAACAATCCTCAACCAAATAAAGGTAATTTTCAATAACCATCAATAAAAAGAACTTAACATTGAAATTTCCATAAAAATAATGCTATAAAAATTATCGATTCATCAATTAACAAGAAAAAATAGCATGGAAAATTATCAAATCGATAATCTCGATAAAAACATCCTTAACGCTTTAATGGAAAATGCACGTACTGCGTATGCAGAACTGGCTAAACGCTTTGCAGTGAGTGCGGGTACCATTCATGTCAGAGTCGAAAAAATGAAACAGGCGGGAATTATTACAGGTACCCAAGTCAGTATTAATGCAAAGCAGCTTGGTTATGATGTCTGTTGTTTTATCGGTATTAATCTCAATAATGCCCGTGATTACCCGCAGACCTTGCTACACCTAAAAGAGCTAGAAGAAGTCGTGGAAGCCTATTACACCACGGGTAATTACAGCATATTTATCAAAGTGATGGCTCGTTCAATAGATCATCTACAAGACGTTTTAATTAACAAGATTCAAGCTATCGAGGCTATTCAATCAACAGAAACGCTGATCTCACTACAAAACCCAATTAGCCGTGCCGTTGTTCCGTAGGGTATAATCTGCACCAATTAGAATCCGTCAACGAGCACACTACTATGGATACAACTCGCTTTGAGCGTGTTAAGCGCGTGTTAGATCGCCGCCAAACGGACCTAACGGTTTGTTTAGAAGATGTACATAAACATCATAATTTATCAGCCATTGCCCGCACAGCTGACGCAACAGGCTGCCATCACGTTCATGCTGTATGGCCTGAAAACCAAAAATGGTTAACCAACAATACCTCTGGCGGCAGTAAAAACTGGCTCGAAACTCACTTACATCGCAATATTGATGATGCCGTTGCCATGATGCGTGCGCAAAACCCTGAGGTACAAGTTTTAGCAACTCACCTCAGTGATGACGCTGTCGACTTTCGCGAAATCGACTACACCAAACCAACGGCTGTTATTGTCGGTCAAGAAAAAGACGGGATTTCGCCGCGCGCCCTTGCCCATGCAGATAAAAACATCATCATCCCGATGCAAGGAATGGTGCAATCTCTTAATGTATCCGTCGCCGCAGCGCTTATTCTATTTGAAGCGCAGCGCCAACGTGAAGCTGCAGGCTTATATAACCGCGATATGCTCGATGCGAAAATAAAGCACCGCATCTTGTTCGAAGGGTGTCATCCAATTATTGCTGAGCAGTGTCGTGACAAAGAGTTGCCATACCCTGAGCTTGATGAAAATGGTGAAATTGTTGCTGATGAAACGTTCTGGAACATTTTAAAACACACGCAACCGCTTGAAGCCACTAACGAGTGCAAGTAAACTGAAAAAACAGTCTACTAATTAACAATTTGAGTCACCTTTGAGTCATCCTAGCTTAGCGTTATATCCAATCACCGAATTAAAAGGCGTCGGCCCGAAAATGGCCGAGCGTCTTGCTAAGCTAAATATTCACACGGTGCAAGACATGCTGTTTCATCTGCCTCACCGCTATGAAGACCGCACCCGCATTCACCCAATTTGTGAACTTCAACCGCATAGCTATGTTAGTGTTGAAGCCACCATAGAAACCAGCCAAATCACCTTTGGTAAAAGGCGCATGCTGGTTTGCCAAGTTAATGATGGTACAGGCAGATTAACGCTGAGGTTTTTTAACTTTAGTGCGGCTCAAAAAAATGCCTTGAGTGCAGGTAAAATCATTCGCTGCTTTGGTGAGATCCGCAGGGGTCGTGTTGGCTTTGAAATGACACATCCGGAATACAGTTTATCGGATACCCCGTCTGAGCAACCAACTAATACCACGCTGACGCCTGTGTATCCTGTTACTGAAGGGCTAAAACAGTTATCTATTCGTGCACTGAGTGATCAAGCACTTGCACTGTTAACTAAATACCCTGTAGAAGAATTACTGCCAGAGCAGTTTCAGCCAACCGGAATGCGTTTAGCCGACGCACTCATGACCTTACATCGCCCACACAACGATGTTGATTTAACCGCGCTTGAACAAGGTATGCATCCTGCCCAGCAACGGTTAGTGTTTGAAGAGTTGCTCGCACAGAACTTAAGCCTTTTAAAGCTACGTCAAAAAGGGCAAACCGTAAAAGCGGTTGCTTTAAAGCCTCATAACCAACTTGAGCAACAGTTTTTAGCTAATTTAGCCTTTAGCCCAACCAACGCGCAAAGTCGTGTGGTGGCTGAAATCAAAGGCGACTTACAACACCCGTTTCCGATGATGCGCTTAGTACAAGGCGATGTTGGCTCGGGTAAAACCTTAGTTGCAGCACTGAGTGCGCTCACCGCAATAAGCGAAGGCTACCAAGTGGCGCTAATGGCACCGACTGAAATTTTATCAGAGCAGCATGGCATCAACTTTAGCCAGTGGTTTAATCAACTAGGTATTGAAGTTGCTTGGTTAGGTGGCAAAAGTAAAGGCAAAGAGCGTACTGCAACCCTAGAGAAAATTGCCTCTGGGGAAGCACAAATGATTGTTGGCACTCATGCGTTATTCCAAGAGCAGGTTGAGTTTAACAATCTCGTTTTAATTATAATTGATGAACAACATCGCTTTGGTGTTCATCAGCGCTTATCACTGCGTGAAAAAGGCCGCTTTGGTGACTGTTACCCGCATCAATTAGTGATGACAGCAACACCTATCCCGCGAACCTTGGCAATGACAGCCTATGCAGATTTAGAAACCTCAGTGATTGACGAGTTACCACCCGGTAGAACGCCTATCACAACGGTGGCTATTCCTGATGCACGTCGAGACGAAATCATTCAACGTGTGAGAACAGCGTGCACTGAGCAAGGCCGTCAAGTGTATTGGGTTTGCACCTTGATTGATGAATCTGAAGTACTGCAATGCCAAGCCGCCGAGGATAGCGCTGAGCAATTAAAAGCAGCACTGCCAGAGCTAAACGTTGGCTTAGTGCATGGCCGGATGAAAGCTGCAGAAAAACAAGCCATTATGAGTGAGTTTAAAGCGGGTAATATTCATGTACTCGTTGCCACCACCGTGATTGAAGTGGGTGTTGATGTGCCCAATGCCAGCCTTATTATCATTGAAAACCCTGAACGATTAGGACTTGCTCAACTACACCAGCTGCGCGGCCGTGTTGGTCGTGGGGCAACGGCATCACATTGTGTTTTACTCTATCACGCGCCACTGTCAGCCACAGCGCAAAAACGTTTAGCTGTGCTGCGTGAAAGTAATGATGGTTTTGTGATTGCTGAGCGAGATCTTGAAATTCGTGGCCCTGGTGAAGTACTTGGCACCAAACAAACAGGCTTGGCTGAATTTAAAATCGCCGACCTAAACCGCGACAAACAAACACTGAATTATGTCAGACCCATTGCCTTCAAAATATTGAACGACTACCCAGCGCTTACCGATAAACTGATTCAGCGCTGGCTTGCTGGCAAATCAGACTACGCACAAGCTTAACCACTACTCAACGCGCGATCTGTTGTATAAATTTATTTTTAGAGAAATAAAAAAGCCCAGCTAATTAGCTGGGCTGACAAGTTAGGGAGTTATCCAAGGGTTGGATTAGAACTTATATTCAATACCAACACCTAGGTAATCTTGATCAACTTGATTATCTGTATCAAACGTTGAGTAGAAACCAAATACTTTGGTGTTTTTGCTAAGCTTGTGATCAACACCTGCAGAAATAGCCGTTTTCTTATCGCCTTCATCAAAGTCGATTACTTGGTACTGTACTTTGAAAGTATTGCTATTCATTTGGTAAGCAGCATTTACTAAGTAACCATCTGCCTCTGCGCTACCATCTACTTTCTCTTGTGTTTGGTACATTGCACCTAGTTTAAAGTCACCTAGTTTACCTTGTACAGTTGCACGAACAATGTCGTAACCTTTTACTTCGCTATCAGCTGCTACTGATGCGTAGATGTTGCTTTTCTTAAGACCAGCATCACCGTAAGTTACAGCTACAGAGTAACCGTTGTCTGCATCAACTGAGTCTTCAGCTACGTAAGTCGCTAGTACTTTGAAGCCGCTAAAATCGTTAGAAGCATAAGAAATTGTGTTACCTAAACGGTTTTCACCTTTGAAACCATTTTTGATATCCGCTTCAAGGTCATTGAATAAATCAACTTTACCTTGAGATTGCTTCATAGCTGTATCGTTACGACCGATAACAACTTGACCAAAGCTGCCTTTAACACCTACGTATTGGTTACGTGCAGTGATGTTGTCTTCGTTGTCGCCTTTTGAATCAGCGTCAGATACGTCAACACCAAACTCAAATTTATAAACCGCTTCTAAGCCTTCAGAAATTTTTTCTGAACCTTTTAAGCCAAAACGTGAGTTATTGCTTTTAATTTCAGTGAAAGACCCTTCGCCATCATCTGATGATTGAACAGTCACGTTTGCTTTACCATATACATCTACATCAGCTAATGCAGAAAAAGATAAACCACCAAATAAAGCTAGGAATAAGCTAGACTTTGCAAATTTCATGTCGTTTCCTCAATAATCGCAACAAAAAACACATGTTGTGTTTCAATGCGCGCAGTGTGACAGCGAAAAATGACAGAAAGATGACAATTGAAATAAAAGCGTCAATTTACCTTCATAAAATGTAATTAATTTTGAAATAAAAACGTAACTAACTGTTCCCACATTAAATTTTTATGAAAGCTAGTTTAAATTTAATTTAAGCTTTTATTTGCAGCTCGGTTAATAGCGTTACTAACTTCTCTAATAAAGGCGTTTGCTCGTTATCTCTGTGGTACGCTACAAACACGTCTCGCGAGGTATGTGCTACATCTTTAACATGATAGAGGTCACCCGCTTTGAGTTGCTCTTCTACTAATAACTGAGGAATGAACGCACTGCCGCCACACTTCAAAATTAAATCAAGCGCAATACGACCCGTACTGGTTCTGAAATAAGGCGGTGCGTGGCCGTTGAATTCACGCGCATGCCAAAGTGAAAATGATGTGCCCCAATCAACATAGACATATTGATTATCAAAAAAGTTATCACTGTTAGCTGTTTCGAATGCACTCACCGGAATAATAGGTAACTCACAAATTCGCTCAACAACTAATTCGTCTACTTTAGGTGGATCGAATAGCACCGCTAAGTCTAATGTACGCTCTAATAATAAGCGGGTGCTTTCTTGTTGGGCTTTTACTTCTGCGACCAAAGAGACACCCGGCATAGCAGAAACAATATTTGTGATCCCAAACTGTAAAAAAGCATCCCAAATATTAGGTGTACCTGCTAAACTGATTTGCTTATGCATGTTATCAGCAAGAGCTACATCGACTTTTGCCCGCTGCATACCGGTTATGATCATTTGTGCGTGCGGCAGAAGTCGCTCACCCGGTGCCGTTAACTGAATGTTGTTACGCTGACGAATAAATAAGTTAACGCCTAAACCTTGCTCTAATTGTCGGATCCGAAAACTCACCGCAGACTGTGTAATATATAAATTTTCAGCTGCTTTACCGAAATGGCGAGTACGGACCACTTCGACAAAAGTCTTCAATAAATCGATATCCATTTTTTACCCTTACGATAAAAATAACTTGTTTAATAAAATCGGCAACTTGATCCATACTCCTGCAAGAAAATAGGGCATGAGGATAAAGCCATGAGCAATGACATTTCATCACTTCGTCAGGCATTTGCAAGCCAACGTCAATTTTATGATGATCAAAACTTCCCACGCGGTTTTGGTCGTAGTGGTCACTTCACTTTGCTAGAAGCCGACATTCTCGAACAGCATGGTGTTGTATTAAAGGGTTTATACAACAAAACCCTAGAACCACAAAATGAATTTCAAACTCAATTTGTGCAAGTTGTTACTGGTAACCTTGAAGCAACAAACGCAGTAGAGCGAGCTTGGATCAAATACCTAAAACAAACAACCTGTAAAACCAAGTTTCACACGTTATTTGGACGCTCACGTATCGCGAGCCCAACACCACAAAGTGTTGAATATTATTCTGAGTCAGACAGCCTATAACGATTTGCTTTTTTACCCTTTTAGGGTTAAAACTGGTAATAACTTTTGTTTCGCCAATAAGTTATTACAAGGCACGTTGTGACTCGAAGAATATTAATAATTGAAGATACGCCAACCATTGCGCGAGTGCAAAAACATATCGCGCAAAAAGTTGGCTATGAAGCTGATATCGCAGGTTCTTTAGCAGAAGCAAAAGAGCTAATTAGCAAGCACAGCTATTTTTGCGCCGTGGTTGACTTTATTCTTCCTGATGCACCAACCGGTGAAGCAGTGCCCTGCACGATTGCAGCTGACATTCCTACCATCGTAATGACCGGTAACCTTGACGAAACAACGCGTAACATCGTTGAAAAACACCCCATCATTGACTACATCACCAAAGAAAATAAACAAGCCTATCAATATTTAGAAAAGCAACTCGCTCGCTTACCTCGTAACGAGCAAATATTGGTATTGGTCGTCGATGATTCAGCGGCAACACGCCATCATATATGTAACTTATTAACTCGGCACAAATACCAAACTCTCGAAGCCGTTGATGGTATTGATGCTTTAAAAGTTCTAGCAGAAAACCCCAAAATTTCGGTGATCATCACTGACAATGAAATGCCAAATATGAATGGTGATGAGCTGTGTGTCGAAATTCGCCGTTTATACTCAAACGATGAAAAAGCAGTGATTGGTATTTCGGCTTACGATACCTTGCACCTTTCAACACGCTTTTTAAAATCAGGCGCAGACGATTACCTTCGAAAGCCATTTAACAATGAAGAGTTTTATTGTCGGCTTAGCCAAAACGTCGACATGCTTGAAAACATCAAGACTATTCGTTTACAAGCTAACACGGATTACCTTACCAAACTTCCCAACCGCCGCTATTTCTTTGGTGAAGCAAACAGCCAGTTAAAAGCCGCTAAATTGGCAAATACCTCAGTTTCGCTAGCCATGATTGATATTGACTACTTTAAATCGATTAATGATAACTATGGTCATGATGCCGGTGATGAAGTTCTTAAGGGCTTATCGCAATGTATGGCAAAGTATTTTGAAGAAAACTTAGTAGGCCGCTTTGGCGGTGAAGAATTTGCCGTGTATTTTGCTGATCAAGACGCAAATGAATCGTTGCATCGTTTAGAAAAGTTCCGCTTATTTGTTGAAAAACACAGCCCTGAGTTCAGTAAAGACCGTATTAAGTTTACGTTGTCGATTGGTTTTCATAATGGGCCTGTTTACAGTTTAGATGAACTAATAAAACAGGCCGATTTAAAGCTTTATCAAGCAAAAGAGTCAGGTCGAAACAAATTAGTAAACTAAGCCTATACAGGCTTAGTTACCGCCTCTAATTTCGCTTTACGTTGCTTACGACTTTGACGGTACGAATCCCAGCTGAATAATGCCAAAGCACTCCAAATACACGCAAACGTAACAACACGCTCAGCATCAAATACCTCACCGTAAAACGCCACCGCAAGCATAAACATTAAGCTTGGGCCAATGTACTGAAAAAAGCCTAATGTACTGTACTGAAGGCGTTTTGCTGCACCGGTAAAACATAACAGCGGTAAGGTCGTCACCACACCAGCACTAATGAGTAACACGTTAATATGCCAATCATTCGCGGTTAGATCAGAGCTTGCAGAAGGTGCCATCAACCACCAGTAAATAAGCGCAACGGGCAATAAAATAAGTGCTTCAAGCAATAACCCTGGCAATGATTCGATTGGTAACTTTTTACGTAGTAACCCATAAATAGCAAACGATCCTGCTAATGAGAAAGCAACCACAGGGAATGAACCAAAGCTCACTAGCTGTAGCAACACACCACAAAGCGCTAGACCAACCGCAACGCCTTGCCATTTACGCAGTCGCTCACCTAAAAACAACATACCAAGTAACACGTTTAGTAGTGGGTTGATGTAATACCCTAAACTAGCATCGAGCATGTGATTATTGTTCACTGCCCAAATAAATAAGCCCCAATTAAAGCCGAGTAAGCTTGCTGTGATCACCAGCATCAGTAACAATTTGGGTTGCCCAAGCACGACTCGAATACGTTGCCATTGATGACGAGCAGCAATAATAAGAAGTAAAAATAACACCGACCAAATAACACGGTGCATTAAGATTTCAAACGCAGATATCTGCTGTAAAAGCTTAAAGTAGATGGGTGCAAGACCCCACATAAAAAAGGCTAAACACGCGAAAATAACGCCTTTTCGCTGCTCAATGTTGGTAGGCATAAGTTTGGCTTTATAGTTTAAAAACGCTATTTTACGCCCCCTCTGCAGTGACGCAACCAAAACCCGCTA
The DNA here is from genome assembly GCF_005886115.1 of Pseudoalteromonas sp. S4492. Taxonomy (NCBI): domain Bacteria; kingdom Pseudomonadati; phylum Pseudomonadota; class Gammaproteobacteria; order Alteromonadales; family Pseudoalteromonadaceae; genus Pseudoalteromonas; species Pseudoalteromonas sp. S4492. Next base: position 25,833 of record NZ_PNCP01000023.1, on the reverse strand, counting down.
AATAAACCCATGTATTTACTTCTTAAAAGGGACTGCCATTGTTGCAAACTAACGTCTTGATATTAAGCACCTGTGAAACGCTGAATTCTGCATCTTGAGGTCGTTTGTGTATATTGCTAAAGACATCGCTATAAAAAACCACTAAAATGCTCGGCGATGAATACCAATACCGCAACGTCCAACACACCCATTCGATCACCACAAGCTGTACTCAAACAAGTGTTTGGTTACAAGGATTTTCGTGATGGCCAAGAAGCGATTATAGCCGCTGCGCTAGACGGACAAGACTCGCTTGTTCTTCTACCAACCGGTGGAGGCAAATCATTATGCTATCAAGTACCCGCTTTGATCCTCGATGGTGTAACTGTGGTTATCTCGCCGCTTATTTCTTTAATGCAAGACCAAGTTGCTCAACTAAGAGCACTCGGTGTACAAGCGGCGTACATCAATAACAGCCTGCCTTTTGAAGAGCAACAAGCTGTCTATCAGCAATTGCATTATGGGCAAATAAAGCTGTTATATGTAGCACCAGAAAAAGTACTGCAACACGAATTTTTAGAGCGCTTGAGCCACCTTAAGCTCGCACTTTTTGCGATTGATGAAGCCCACTGTGTGTCGCATTGGGGTCATGACTTTAGGCCACATTACTGTCGACTCAACGAGTTAAAGCAACGCTTTATGCATGTGCCTATGATGGCACTCACAGCGACAGCAGATAAAGCAACTCGTTACGATATTATTGAGCAGCTACAGCTTAACCATCCTTACGTGCACACTGGCAGCTTCGATAGACCGAACATTCGTTACACCATCGAAGAAAAATTTAAACCAATGGTGCAGCTACTTCGTTATTTAAAAGAACAGCAAAATCAAAGTGGTATTATCTATTGCACCAGCCGTAAACGGGTTGATGATGTCGCTGAAAAACTTGCTGACGCCGGGTTCAATGCCGCCGCCTACCATGCGGGTATGAGTAATGAACAACGACAGTTTGTGCAAACAGGCTTTGCCCGTGACGATATTCAAATTGTGGTTGCGACTGTGGCCTTTGGCATGGGAATTAATAAACCAAACGTACGTTTTGTGGTGCATTACGATATTCCAAAAAGTATCGAAGCCTATTACCAAGAAACCGGCCGTGCTGGTCGTGATGGCTTAGCAGCTGAAGCGATTATGTATTTTGATCCGGCAGATATAGGCCGCGTACGCCGCTTTTTTGAAGATATTGAAGACGAGCAACGTCGTCGCGTTGAAGAGCAGCGTTTTAATGCCATGGCCAGCTTTGCCGAAGCACAAACATGCCGCAGACAAATCTTGCTCAATTATTTTAGTGAATATAAGCGCGAAACCTGTGGTAACTGTGATATTTGCTTAAACCCACCCACCAGCTTTGATGGCACGCTTGTCGCACAACAAGCCTTGTCGTGTGTATATCGTGCTGAGCAACGTTTTGGGATTGGTTATATTGTTGAGTTACTGCGCGGCGCAAACACGAGCCGTATTCGTGATAACAATCACCACCAGCTCAGCACCTATGGCATAGGTAAAGAGCACAGTGTGGAATTCTGGCTAAGTATTTTAAGGCAGCTTATCCATCAAGGATTATTGAGCCAAGATATTACCCAAGGTTCATCATTACGCTTAACCGAAGCCGCCCGAGCGGTACTTAAAAGTGAATATGCACTGCAGCTTGCTGAACCTCGCTTACAAGCTAAGCACGTTTACCAAGATAAACTCGCTCAGTTTAATTACGATAAAAAGCTGTTTGCGAAATTACGTGCCTTACGTAAAGAACTGGCTGATGCCGATGATGTACCACCTTATGTGGTATTCAATGATAAAACCCTTGCTGAAATGGCGCAGCTCATGCCAACCAACGACAGTGAGTTTTTAAAAGTGTCGGGTGTTGGCTTTACCAAACTTAACAAGTACGGCGCTCCGTTTTTAAACGCCATTCGCGACTACTTAGCCGCTAATTAGGACTGCTATGACTGAACTCAAATATGATGCCGAACATGCGATCATCCTTGTTATACCAAGCGAGCTTCCACACGACGAAGACTTTGAGCTTTGGGCGACGCTTTTCTTACACGCTCCAGCCATAACTACGGCCGACTTTGATGCCGGTGCTGATCGCCACCAATTACGCTTTCACTTTACAGATCATAGTTTTAATCTAAACTTTGAACATTACAGTGAAAGTATTTGGATTAATGCTGAGGGCATCGAAGCCAGTGCTGCATTACCGCAACTTCAACAATATTTGGTCGCGCAATTACAATAATAAGCTAGACTTTCTTCCACGCTTAGTATGTAGTAGTTGCACAGGACATACTCAACTAAGGGTGTAAATGGGATTTAAGCAGTCGCACTTTGTTGCAAGGTTAATAACATTGTTGCCAGTCTACATGGCAGCTAATGTTCATGCAGAGCAGTTGTTTACTGACGATAGTAATTATTGTCAAAACCAACGTACGCTTAAATCACAAGATAATAACCTACGCCGACAGCTCGATGCCGATAATCCCCTACCCGATGCCGCTAATAATCGCAAAATAGCCTCCATTGAACTTGAACAGCTGAACGTATTTAACACTGAGCTTGAAGAAGAAAATAATTTTTTATTCCGCTTTGCCAATCGCGCTCATATGACCACTGAACCAGAGGTAATACACAGCGTTTTATTGTTCGAAGAAGGTGAAATTTATAATCCACGTAAATTACTTGAGTCAGAGCGATTACTGCGTAAACAAGGCTACTTATATGATGCGCGTATCAACGCAAAGCTTGATTGTGACGGCAACGTACATGTAAAAGTCATTACGCGCGATTTGTGGACTTTATTACCTGAAATAAGCTTTAGCCGCAGTGGTGGTAAGAATGAGTCGAGCATTGGCTTTCGAGAATCTAACTTTTTAGGCTGGGGTAAACGGGTATCGTTTACCCGTACTCGAGATGCAGACCGCACAGGTTACCTGTTTGTGTATGATGACCCGCATATATTCTCTAGCCGCTATCAAGGCCGCTTAGAATATTCAGACAACGACGATGGCAAACGTCATTATATTGATGTGAGCTACCCATTTTTCTCGATTGATACGCCCTACAGTTATGGCGCAACGAGTTACTCAGATCAGCGCCGAGAATCACTTTACTATCGCGGCGATGTAGTTAGCGAGTTTGAGCAAAAAACCTTATTAAACCGTGCTTACTTTGGTCACTCATCACAACTTGGTAATAATTGGACCCAGCGTATTAAGCTTGGCATCGAAAACCGCGAAGAAACCTTTAAAGAGACACCATTTACGCGCTTCCCCATCGCTGAAGATAGAACGCTAAGTTACCCTTATGTTAGTGGCCAGTGGTTTGAGGATCATTACGTTAAAGTCAGAAACTTTGATAGCATCTACCGTACAGAAGATTTAAACCTGGGTTGGAATATCCATGCCTTACTCGGTTATTCAAGCAAAGATTTTAGTGACGATGCCAGCCGTACTATTTATTCGTTATCTTTATCAAAAGCACATTACTCGGGGGATAACCAGTTATGGCGCTTTAAGGCAGACCTTGATGGCTACTGGAATGAAGAAATCGATGATGTCGAAAACCTATTTGCCAGCACACAGCTACAGTATTATCTCAATACCACACTAAGACAAAGCTGGTACGCTAAAGTACGTCTTGAGTATGCTGAAAATCTCACTGCTGATAAACAACTCACTATTGGTGGTGAGAATGGTCTACGTGGTTACCCGCTTGACTATCAAGTAGGCGACCGTAGCTTTTTAGTGACTTTAGAGAAACGCTACTACTGGGAATATGACTTACTGCAATTGTTTAAAGTCGGTGGGGCCGCGTTTTATGATATTGGTAGAGCTTGGTATAACGACAAAGATAATGGCGCCAATGGTAACGTACTACAAAATGTGGGTGTAGGCCTTCGCTTAGCGCCAAGCCGCGCCAATGCCGGTACGGTTATTCACCTAGATATTGCCGCACCCATTAATAAACAAGATGACGACATAGACTCAGTGCAATGGCTAGTAACGGTTAAAAATACCTTTTAAAGTGGTGTTATTGTTAAGCTAAAAAGCTAAAATCAAAACATAAAATATTAACTTAGGAACCCTTTTGGACTTCGTCGAATTCTTTAACGAGCAATACCACTTAATCGTGACTATTATCGCGATTTTGCTTTACCCGCTGCTTCGTAAAACCACCAAAAAACTGCTGTTAAAAGCAATTAAAGGCAAAGCGGATCCACATCGTGAATACCGCGCTGAGCTGTTACTCAATATCATTCTTGCCATTGTTATGCTGTGTTTAGTGCTGGTTTTTTGGGGTATTGAGCTACGAGGATTATTAGTACTTGGCTCGTCCATTTTTGCTATGCTGGGTGTCGCGCTTTTTGCTGCTTGGTCGTTGCTAAGTAACTTAACAGCCTTCTTGCTAATGTTTATTCAAAACGATTGTCGCGTTGGTTTTTGGGTGAGAGTAATTGACGGTGCAAACTTCTTAGAAGGCCGCATTATAGAAATGGGCTTGATGAACGTCGTGCTTGAGCATGTTGATGGCCACAAGGTCATTTACCCAAACAACATCTTTGTTACCCGCCCTGTAATGGTGTTAAAGAACCCACCAACAGCGACTAAAGCGCCAACCATAAAGCGCATTTTAGGTCCAAAAAAATAGCCGCTTAAAATTAACGCAAAGAGCAGTTAAAAGGGTGTTTTTTTCTGCTCCCATAGGCGATTAATATAAAACTAAATAAAATGACTAAAGGGTGAAATAACACAATGTGAACAACACTTTGCTCTGTAAAAAAGCCGTGCGTAAGTGAAATAACAAGCGTTAATAAACCTGTGTAAAATAGAAATATTTTCATCTTTGATCTGTTCGGTAATCGACAACTATTAAGTAAGTAAAAAAAGTATAAACCTTGTACTTACTCTAAGGTCAAGTAATAGATCAGGAGGAGCGGATACAAAAAAGCCAAACAGATAGTTTGGCTTGTTTAATAACACAAGATGTTACTAGTTATTTAAATCTGCGGTTTTTAACTCGTCTTCAATATCGCTTATTTCATCAATAAAGTTTTCAAGTTGCTGCTCTACAATACTATTTGCATGAGCAAAGTAAGCAAGATGGAATACAGCATCCCCCTCGTTTACAAGCGGCATGGTTTGTTGACCAATCACAATACCACTGCGCGGCGCGAGTAGTTCAAGCTCAGCATCGCCAAGCGGGCTGCTAATATAAGCTAAAACCTGCCCTTTCATCACTCGCTCACCCAGTGATACTTGTGCACGAACAATGCCGTCAACTTCGGCACGTATCCAGCTCGTCGAGCTTGCAATCACTGGCTCTGGCAGTTTCTTAGCGCGCTTACCACGCACCATTTTTAAATGACGCATGACATAATCAACACCTTGCACACCTGCAGCAATCGCAATTGGGTCAAAGCGAAGCGCTTCACCCGCTTCATAAGTAATCACTGGAATACCTAAGTTAGCCGCTTCACTGCGTAATGAACCATTACGAAGTGACGCATCAATCACCGCTGGAGTACCAAACGCTTTCGCCATGGCTGCTGTTGCAGGGTCGCTCAAATTAGCACGAATTTGCGGCAAGTTCGTACGGTGAATTGCACCAGTGTGTAAATCAATAATGTGCGTACAATGCACTGCAACTTGCGAGAAAAAGGCATTGGCCATACGCCCAGCTAATGAACCACGGGTTGAACCCGGAAAACTACGGTTCATATCACGTCGGTCAGGTAAGTAGCGTGACTTATGAATAAAACCAAACACATTCACAATCGGCACCGCAATAATAGTACCGCGCAATTGCTCTGGCTCGATTTTAGCCAGCAATTGCCTAACAACCTCAACACCATTGAGCTCGTCACCATGAATTGCAGCACACACCATTAATACAGGTCCTTGCTGCACACCATTTACCACTTCAATAGGAATATTCAACGGCGAGTGGGTATAAAGCTTGGCAGCTTCAATCGCAAATGTCTTACGTTCACCAACTCCCACCGTATCACCTAAAATTGAAAACGATGTATTTTTCTTAACCTTAGCCACGCACTGTTCCTTTTAATAGAGCGCTTATACCAAAAGGCCTAGCCTTTACCACGCGTTGCTGTTCTTTTTGATGCCGCTGTTTTTTCAATAAACTCAACGATCATGCCAGCAATATCTTTACCAGTTGCCACTTCAATACCTTCTAGGCCTGGTGATGAGTTAACTTCCATCACCAATGGACCACGAGCAGAGCGAAGTAAATCAACACCTGCCACGTTTAAGCCCATTGCTTTAGCAGCTGCAACCGCTGTTCTTCTTTCTTCAGGAGTAATACGAACCAACGTCGCGCTACCACCACGGTGTAAGTTAGAGCGGAATTCACCTTCTTGCGCTTGACGCTTCATAGCAGCAATTACTTTGTCACCTAAAACGAAACAACGAATATCTGCACCACCGGCTTCTTTGATGTACTCTTGCACCATGATATTCGCTTTTAAACCCATAAACGCTTCAATTACGCTTTCTGCTGCTTTACGTGTTTCCGCTAATACCACACCGATACCTTGCGTACCTTCAAGTAGTTTAATAACGACTGGCGTGCCGCCTACCATGCTTAATAAGTCTTTAACGTCATCAGGCTTACTCGCAAAGCCTGTCACTGGCATACCTACGCCTTTACGTGACAATAATTGTAATGAACGTAACTTGTCACGAGAGCGGCTAATAGCGACCGATTCATTCACTGGGAATACACCCATCATTTCAAACTGACGTAAAACCGCACAGCCATAGAAAGTCACCGACGAACCGATGCGCGGTACGATGGCATCAAAATCTTTTAAATTTTCACCGCGGTAGTGAATTTCTGGTTGCTCTGAGTTGATGTTCATATAACAACGAAGTGCATCAATTACTTTCACTTCGTGGCCACGTTGCTCTGCAGCTTCGATTAAGCGACGTGTTGAATATAAATTTTGGTTGCGAGATAAAATACCAAGTTTCATAGTTAAAAACCTTAACTGATAAACTCACACACGTAGCAACGTGTGAAAGTCTTTTTCCTATAATAAATGAGATAAAGCCGGGTCAACGACTATGCGATTTTCCATTGCTGTACGCCCTAACAACATTCTAAACTTCATTGTTGAACGGTTACTTAAAGTTACCCTTACAGGCCAGCTTTGGTCACCTGCGACTAATTTTGTTTCGATAAAGTAGCGAAGTTCACGCTGACCGCTTGAACTGGTCACGTATTTACGCTCAACCACTTTGGCACGGCACTCTACCGTTGTTTCTACATCTTCTTGCAGAGGATGGGTAGTAAATTTCACCCATGTTTCGCCATTTTCTGAAAATTCCTCAATGTCAAAAGCATGAATGCATGAAGTTCTTGCCCCAGTATCAACTTTTGCTTTGATTTTTTCTATTCCCAGTTCAGGCAGGCCAAGCCATTCTCGCCAGCCAACAATAATTTTTGCGCTCATTAATGTGCCCTCTTTAAAAAAGTGTCTTATACGCTACAGAGCTAGAAACACCAACGAAAATAATTTATCCCCTCGATAAATCGATTTAATTGACGTAGGCTAAACTATAATCAACTATATCGCACTATTTGTAAAACGAGAGTTCAATATGATCAATGGGTTACTTCATGTCTTAATTTTAGACGAACAAGGCGGCGCACGTGCTATAGAAAATAGTACTGAGCTGCAAAATTGGCAACCTGAGCACGGTAAACTTTGGGTGCACATGGATTACAGCCAAGCTGAAGCCGTTGCATGGCTTGAGCAAAGTAACTTATTAACTGATTACGAGCTTGAATCTCTGATTGCCGATGAAACACGTCCGCGTCTGACCAAGGTCACTAATGGTAACATGCTGTTTTTACGAGGTGTAAACCTAAATCCAGCACAAAGCCCTGAAGATATGGTCTCGTTGCGTTTATTCATCAATGAAAACATTCTGATCACAACACGTAAGCGCCGTTTGCTATCCGTGCAGGATGTTGTTGAATCATTTGATGGCAGCAATGGTCCTTGCTCAATCTCTGAATTAGTATGCCAATTGGCGCAAAACCTAACCTCACGTATGCAAGCTGTTATCGACAGTTTAGATGACACACTCGATGGTTTTGAAGATGAAATTGACGAGCCAAACAAAGGCTTTGATCATCAATCATTAGCGCAAATTCGCCGCCAAACAATCGCATTAAAACGTTATTTAAGACCACAGAAAGAAGCCCTTATCACTTTATTAAACAATAAATATAAGTGGTTAGATGAAGACGATAAAGCACGCCTAAACGAAACAACCAATATGTTGATCCGTTACTTAGAAGAGCTAGATAGCTCAATTGAACGCGCGCAAATTATTCAACAAGCGATTACTAGCCAAGTGTCTGAGCAACTAAACCAGCGCATGTATGTGATGTCGGTGGTTGCTGCACTGTTTTTACCACTTGGCTTTTTAACTGGCTTACTAGGTGTAAACGTAGGCGGTATTCCGGGCACTGAAAGCCCTTACGCATTTAGCTTATTTATTATTTTCTTGGTGGTGCTCACCGTTGGGATTGGCATTTACTTTAAAAATAAGAAGTGGCTATAACTCGACAACCTTTTTAATTAAATCAAGGCGGACGGCATGTTCGCCTTTTTTTGTTGCCAAAATCAGGTGCTCACCATCGGGGTTCAGTATCTTCAAGGTCTCTGCCTTACCTTCTAACTGTTCACCAGAGTCTAAGGAAATGCGTAAAAAGGAGTTATGCATGCACCATAATTCGTATTTATCGTAGTCACCACAGGCGATGGGTTGATAAGTCATTGGCTTTTTGAGATTGCTAAAGGAATAAATCGAGCTTAGAAGATATTAACGTGAAGAGCAAATGGCGCTCTCGGCAGGGATCGAACCTGCAACTTAGCCTCCGGAGGGCCACGTGATATCCATTTCACCACGAGAGCACATTTGTCGTCATCAATACTGACTCGCGATATCAGCATGACAACCCGGCAATGATAATGGCATCTTGCACTAAATGCTAGCGTCGAGGCCTTTATATGCGCACAAATTCAGCAATTTGCATTAAAATGCTTCACATTAGTGCAGAACCAATGTATTAACGTATACTTAATAAAATTAATAACAAGGTGGCAGTCATTGCCATGTAAGGGGAATTTGATCATGAGTTTAATGTCTACAGAGCAAGTCGCGGAGTTTTTAGGTGTAAAAGTCGAACGCGTAAAACGACTCGCTCGCGAACATTTACTGATCTCGAAATCACAAGATGACAAAGGTGAGCCTTTATTTGATCCAGAAGACGTAAAAAAATATAAAGAACTTGCCGAGCGAATTGGCGGTCTTTAATTTTTAACTTTTTCTATAAAGTGGTTAAGCTGTGTAAGCAGTGGCGCCACTTTATCCATTGCACCACGTTGTTCGTACCAACAAATACATAAAAGTAAAAACAGCGCATGAAACGCTGCGAGCTTTTCAACTGATAAGTTAAATTCGTGATGTTCGCACACTAATGCTTGATAGCGTTCAAGCAACACTAGTTGCTGCTCATCATTTAACGTAAAGCTCACCACCAGCGCAGCTAAGTCGAAGTAAACATCGTTACTTTTGGCATATTCAAAGTCGATTAAAAACATACCCGTCTCATTCACAATGATATTTTCTTTCACTAAATCATTATGACAAAAACCCATGTCTTTAGGCGCTGAAGCAATATAAGCCAGAGACTGCTTAATTAGCTCAGCATGTTGCTGATAACGCGCTGTTTGCTGGTAGTAGTTAATTTCGTAGGCAATATCCATCGGCTCAGTTAGCACAGGATAACGATGTAAATTAACTAAGTCGGGCAATAAGCTACTACAAAAATCACCGCTGGCAATGCTGCCTGCCACGTATTCGAAAATAGCCGTATCGGTTGCTTGCTCTAACCAAAGAGGGGCTGGGCAGCAGCTTTGCTTTGCAAAATGCGCTTGCGCTGCAAGACCAATCGCCGGCCAGTGGTCGCGATAGTGCTTAACCAAAAAATCTTGGCTTGCTGTTTTAACTAGGTAGTTATCATTGCTTAGCCCCTCAACCAGCGGGCTGATTGAAGTAATCACTAAACGTGAGTTGAAGCGCGTAAAGAGCGCGTGAATTTGTTGCTCTGTCTTCATCTATAGCTGTGCAAGCGGCTTAGCCTGATGCTGCTCGTATTCTTCATACCAAGTTTTAAAGCCCCACGCGGCCATAATGGTGTAAAACACGAAAAGTACTAAGGTTGGGTAATACCCTTTTTCAAAGTATAGATACATAGACGCTGCATCAATTACAATCCAGTACAACCAGTTTTCCAGCACCTTCTTGGCAACAAGGTAGGTTGTCACCACCGCAAAACAGGTGGTAAAACTATCTAAATAAGCAAAATCTGCGTGAGTGTAATTGGTCATCACAAAACCAATGGCAACTGAGGCCAGTGAGGTGGCAAGCAAAATCACTGCATGGCGCTTTAACGACCATGAAATAATGGGCAGATGATCTTTATTGTTCATGCCTCGGCGCCAAACCACCCAACCATATACCGCCATATACATGTAGTAAAAATTAAGGAGCGACTCCATCAACAGTGCGCCATTCCAGTACATTACGGTATAAATAAAGGTGCTGACAAACGCGGCTGGCCAACACCATAAGCTTTCTTTAATCGCTAACAATAAATACGCCATCGATAAGGCAACGGCAATATATTCCCAATGCGACATGGCAGTAAAGCCTGAGAAGGTTTCGCTCAAAAATTCCATAACACGCGCTACTTTAGGGTTTAGTCTTCGCTAGGCGACAAGTCACCATGTAAGAATTTACAGACAAAAATAGCTTTACCAAACTCTTCATAAGAACGTTTGATTTCAGTATTAAGTACAGACATCACTAAATCATAGTCACCAAAAATCTGAGTAGATAAGGTATTGGTGATCACTTTAAGCCCTTCGTAACCTTTTACACGGTCAATAAAGCCTTTGATAAACGGAATGTAGTCTTGATGTAGTGGGTACTTACTGATCTCTACTGAAAGTTTCATTATGAGTTACCGAGTCTTTGAAAAGTATTGCATTGTAACCCGCTTGTACTAACAAGTCATGGCTATGACTATTTTTTAGTGTAAAATCAGCCCCGATAAACATTGAGGATTCATTATGGCACGCCGCATCACTTACAAATTTAAAAACCAGCCTCGCGAAATCAATTTTGCAAAAGATAAATACCGCGATATGTACCATGCAATCGCAGCGGCTGAAGGCATTGATTTAACCAATTATTTAAAGATGGAACAGCAAGTCGAAATGACTTCAAAAGGCTCTGCGGCAGTAAGAAACTTTCGTGATCAAGAGTTCGCACGAATGGGTTTCAGTGACGTGTATTTTATTAAAGAGTAACAAAGTTACTCTTGATACTCGTAGCTTACGCGTGGGGTGATATTACACAGTAACTCGTACGGAATGGTTGTTGCGCACTGGGCAATCTCTTCAACGGGAAGCTCTGGCCCCCACATGATCACCTCGTCACCGACCTTGATGTTGTCGCGGTTATCACCAATATCCACCGTGATCATATCCATCGCTACACTGCCAACAATACCATAGCGTTGTGATTTGATAACCACAGGTGTGCCCTGCTCGGCATGGCGTGGATAACCATCCCCATAGCCCATCGCAACCACTGCAAGCTTAGTCGGTTTATCGCTATGCCAACGCCCACCATAGCCAACACACTGTTCAGCATCGACATCGCGTATTGCGATAACACGCGTTTTTAAACGCATAACAGGTTCTAAGCCATGTTGTTGACCAACACCGTTGAGCATAGGCGATACACCATACAGCATCAATCCTGGGCGCACCCACTCACCATGACCTTTTGGCCAGGCAATAATGCCAGCAGAGTTTGCAAGGCAATGTTGCTCTGTCTTGTCACTCGCTAGTGAGTCAAATAAGGCTATTTGCTGGGCTGTCTTTTCATCATTGATGTCGTCGGCGCACGAGAAATGCGTCATTAACTTAATGTCATCACGGGCATTTGGGCTTGCTTTTAAGCGATTGTAGAAAGACTCGAATTGCGAAGGAGCAATACCCAGTCGATGCATACCCGTATTCACTTTTAACCAGCATGCAATTGGTGCATCAAGGCTTGTGTTTTCAAGCGTTGTCAGCTGATTTTCATCGTGAATAATGGTTTGAAAGTTATTGGCAAGCAAGATCGGTAAATCGTCTTGATGAAAAAAGCCTTCAAGCAACACAATCGGTTTTGTCAGTCCGCCAGCACGCAGTGCTAATGCTTCGTCAATACGTGCAACCGCAAAAGCGTCGGCATCATTTAAGTATTGGGCAATTTTTACTAAGCCATGGCCATAGGCGTTGGCTTTTAGCACCGCCATAACTTTACAACCAGGCGCAAAGCGTTTCACTTGCGCTAAATTATGAGCGAGTGCTTGTAGGTTGATTTCGGCAATGGCTAAGCGCATTAGTATTCGTCGTCTATCGCTGGGCCCGCGTAGTTATCAAAACGCGAGAATTGACCTTGGAACGTTAAGCGTACTTTACCGATTGGACCGTTACGCTGTTTACCAATGATGATTTCGGCCACGCCTTTTTCTGTACTGTCTTCGTTATACACTTCATCACGGTAAATAAACATGATTAAGTCGGCATCCTGCTCGATTGAGCCTGATTCACGTAAGTCGGAGTTGATTGGGCGTTTATCAGCACGTTGCTCTAGGGTACGGTTAAGCTGCGATAGTGCAATAACCGGACACTGCAGCTCTTTTGCCAGTGCTTTTAATGAACGAGATATTTCAGCAATCTCTAAGGTACGGTTATCTGATAAGCTTGGCACACGCATTAACTGCAAGTAGTCAACCATGATCATACTAATACCGCCATGGTCGCGGGCAATACGACGTGCACGCGAGCGCACATCCGTTGGTGTTAGGCCTGATGCATCATCCACATACATTTTACCTTTTTCCATCAACAAGCCCATGGTTGACGATAGACGTGCCCAATCATCATCATCAAGCTGACCGGTACGCACCTTAGTTTGGTTAATACGACCTAGTGATGCCAGCATCCTCATCATGATTTGCTCTGAAGGCATCTCTAGTGAGTAAATGAGTACTGGCTTATCTTGTGTCATCGCAGCGTGTTCGGCTAAGTTCATCGCAAAGGTCGTTTTACCCATCGATGGACGTGCCGCCACAATGATAAGGTCAGAAGGCTGCATACCCGCCGTCATTTTATCCAGATCGGTATAACCCGTACTTACGCCGGTCACACCATCTTGCGGCGACTGGTAAAGCTCTTCAATCTTATCAACGGTTTTTTCTAAGATACTGTGTAAGCTTTGTGGACCTTCAGTGCTTTTACTGCGCTGCTCAGCAATTTTGAATACTTTACTTTCAGCAAAGTCGAGCAGGTCATGGCTGGTACGCCCTTCTGGGCTAAAACCCGCTTCTGCAATTTCGTTCGCAACACCAATCATTTCACGAATAACAGCACGCTCTCGTACGATATTCGCGTAAGCATCAATGTTCGCTGCACTTGGTGTGTTCTTGGCAATTTCAGCAAGGTAAGCAAAGCCACCAACACTACTTAACTGATTGTTTTTCTCTAAGCTCTCAGAAATAGTGATCAAATCGATTGGATCGCCACTTTCAGCAAGGCTCACCATTGCTTCAAAAATTAGCTTGTGGGTGCGGGTATAAAAATCCTGTGCAACCACTAACTCAGCAACACGGTCAAACGCTTGATTATCAAGCATTAAACCACCTAAAACAGATTGCTCAGCTTCAATTGAATGGGGAGGAACTTTTAACGTGTCGACTTGCTTATCTGGTTTGGCCATAACTTCACAAAACTTAAATTGAATGGCTCTATTCTATCGACTTGCTAAGGCTGTGCAAATAGTTAATACCAATCGACTTAAATATTTGGTCATTCTAGCGTGCTAAATAAAGCGCTAACTGCGTTAGAAATGTCTAAAGTAGAGTAACTACATGTCAAAATTTCTGCCTTGTTATCACTTCATTTATCTGTCGCTATTTAAGACCAACAACTTAACACGATTGGTATAAGCGGGAAGTCTTCCCGCTTTATTGTAATTGAGTGAAATATTGTAATTGAGTGAACTGTAATCGTTATTTCTGTTTACGAAGTTCAATGCGTCCGCTAATGGTATCCATTTCGATATCAGCATCGCCACCGTTAATACTAAATTCTAAGTCGCTAGATGGGCCGTATTTCGCCTTCGTTGCTTTGTCATCGCTTAGCTCATTAACGATTTTGCCGTTAGCATGAGCTTCAATTTCAAACTTTGCCGATACATCAGCTGGGAAGTAAAACTCGGCGTCACCACTGACTGATTCAAAACGAATATTAGCATCTTCAATCAGCTTACTGATGTGAACTTCAGCTTCACCGTTAACGGTATTGATACGTAGTTTTTTAATTGCATCAAAAGCAAAGTCGATATCACCGTTTACGTTTTCAAGGCGCACATCTTGCGCTTTGGTCTTTGACTTAATGTCGCCATTCACCGCGGTAAAGCGTAAAGCACCTTGCGAGTTCTTATCGTTAATTTCACCATTGACTGTTTCAAAGCGAATATCACCGTTCAGGTCGTGGGCATTCACATCACCATTGACCGTTTCAAAACTCATGTTACCGCTAATATTTTGCACTGTGATATCACCGTTAACGGTATCGATCTCTGCGCCGGCTTCAAGCTCTTTGGCACTAACCGTGACATTCACCCCAGCAAATTCAAGCTCACTGCTTTTTGGCATATAAATGGTTAAGCGAGAGCCATCACCACTATTCCAGCCACCTAAGTTGCGCGGCATTTTTACGATAAATTCAACACGGCTGCCTTCAACCTCTAAACGATAGCCTTGTGCTTTATCGTCAAGCTCACCTTCGATTTTAAGTAGTGGTTTATCCCACCCTTCAATGCGAACATCACCACGTTGGTTTTCAATAAAAATGCGTTTATTTGCAGGTACATCAATTTGTTCATTAATGGTTTGTCCTGCCATTGCCATCAGTGGCAGTAATCCTAAAGTTAAGGCTAGTAATTTCATAATTGTCACTCCTAAATCGTTTGCCACTTCGGTGCATGCACCTTGTTAATTAAGTCCAGTTGTTGCTGATAAATCTGCGATAGCATTTGTAATAAAGCCGGGTTTTCAGGTTCATTCTCAAGTGCTTGCTTAATGGCACTTTCGGCTTCTTCTAACTCTTTTAGTTGTTGCTGCCAGTTATCGGTTAACGCAGGTTGATTTTGATACTGCACCAACAAACCTTGCTTTTGCTTGGTAAAATAATCGCTCATTGCCATCATACTGTTTGACTCGCCTTGGCCAACAAAAAGCTGTACGGTCAAAAGTGCTGCTATACAACAAGCGGCGATAGCTGCGAGTTTATTCCAACCATGCGTTGGCTTATCAGCTTGCTGTGTTTGCCCTGTTGCAATTGCTCGCTCAATCCCCGGCCAAAGATCTTTATCAGGGCTAATATCTTGCTGCTGGTTAAGCGAGTCATTTAAAAATTGTTCAAATTCTGGCTTACTCATTTTCATACCACTCTTTTAATAACTGCCTTGCACGGTGAAATTGCGATTTACTAGAACCGACCGCCATATCAAGCATGCTTGCTATCTCTTCATGGCGATAACCTTCAATGGCATGGAGCACAAACACCATACGTGCTCGCTCAGGTAGTCTCAGTACTAATTTATCGAGGCCGTTAAAGCCGTCACAATCTGCTGCGCTTTGCTCATCCATACCGCTTTGTTCAAAACTCACTACTTTTTGAAACCAGCTTTTATGTTTGCGAATGTAGCTAATCGCAATATTGCTGGTAACACTGTGTAACCAAGTCGAAAATTGTGAGCGTCCATCAAAGTTCGCGATTTTGTGCCACAACTGTACAAACACTTCTTGTGTTGCATCTTCGGCGTGCTCTTTGTCTGCAAGTAATCGCAAACAAAGGCTATAAACCCGCTTCACATGCAACTCATAAAGTGTTGCATAGGCTGCTTGATCACCGCTTTTTACGCGCTCTATCAAGGCATGCTCACTTTGCTGGGCGAACGCTTGTTCTGCATCTATCAACATCCTGGATGTTGTCCTTTATGATTATTGTTGTGAATTTAGTGTATTAGACGTAAGGAGGGATTCAAAAGGTTTAAATGAAATTAATTTTTTTTGTGTAAGCTACAAATAATTGAGCTTACACAATTTTATTTGGGGATTTGCGTTATTCGGCAGGGGATGCGTCGCTTTCTTCTTCAGTTGTTTCTGCAGTTTTGTAGCTCCAACCTAAAAATACGATACGTGCCGAAGAAGCAGGCGTGCCGCCATTTTGTACTTGTAGTAAACCCGCATCATAATGAGCACCACTGCCCCCTGTTGCGGTAATTGTTGAGCCACGTACGCTACCAAACAGCTCACCACTGCCCGATAGTTTCACCGTTGTCAGAGGTGCATAAATAGCTGCATATAAATTCGCAGCACCACTAAACTGCACCCCATTCACACCATTAAATGATGAGTAGAATGATAACGACGGATGACCACTGGTGGTTAAGCCTTCTTGCTCAGTAATAACTTTTGCGCCTGCGCCAATATTAACTTTTCCGGTTAATAACACCGTTAAGCTACTGTCTTTTTTAATTGTTAGGCTGGTATCCCCTTCCATCGAAAAGTCGCCATCAATCAGTAAAATAACATCACCACCAGAGACCTCCATTTTGCCGTCACTGGTCATCTTGAGTCTATCAAGTGCAAAAATATACTCTTTACTGTTACTGCCATTGGCTTGGTTTTGCGCTTTAGAGTTAAACAAGAAAACATCGGCAAGGCTTGGCAAAATTACTTGGCTACCACCGCTACTAAAAAAGCCCTTTTCAGTATTAAGTTTAAATTGTTGCGTAGGACCAATCGAAACAGAACTATAACTGCTCACTTGGTCTGTGATGTCTGTCATTTTCTCTGGCAAAATTAACGGGTCGCAACTGGTATCTGGGTTTGTAGGGTCATAATCGGGGGCAGCTGGGTCAGCAACGGTAATCGGTTCAACATTCGGGTTTACATTAAACTTACTATCACTGTAGTGCACACCATCTTGTTGATTATTGTAGGTATCTTTAAAATCACCAGAGCCACCATACATTATATCCAGCGCTTCGCCTTGGCTATTCGTAATGAATGTTGACCACTGCATTTTCGCATCCCCATTGGCTCGCACCACACCAGAAACTGTGCCGCCACGATGGGTATAATAACCTCGGGTATAGACATTACCGTCTACACGTAAACCGCTGCCAGGAGAGATATAAACACCGGTATTTGAATGGATATTACCAATAATTGGTGATGAACCATTTAAGTAGATAACCCCGGTCGCTTTTACATCACCCTTAATCGGTGAATGACCTGATAGCACCACGTCTGAATCGCCAGCAATCGTTGAAACATCACCATCATTCGACTTAGTTTCTTCGTACGTGCCTTTGCTAGAATCGTAGCTATCGATACTACCACTCCCCGACAGATTAACCCCTTTACAGCCCACCATCGCATTAGTGAAAATCGAGCTGCCTTTCGCGCCTTGTACAGCAAAACGGGCGACTAAATTACTTTGTGCATCACCATCAAATCGTTGACCAAGGCTTGCAATTTCAAGCTCACCAGCAGCATTCTTACTTAAACTGGCATTAAAAATGGCATCATCAGCAATCACACCTGAGCCCGATGCATTACTGGTTTTACTGATCAAATCTTCAACCGCTAATACACCTTCCTCATTCAAGGTTTGTTGTAATAACTTAGCTTGTTCAAACACACCTTTTTCAGCCATTAAGCGACTGTTTAATTTCTTTTGAAAGTTACCACTTAAGCGCTCTTGAACAATGTTTTCACGCAGCGAACTTAGCACCACGATGCTGGCCATACTGGTCAAGATCAACACTGTTATTAGGGTAAAACCACCTTGCTTGTTAGACACCGCCAGCTCCGTATGCTTTGACTAATATTGCATTGGTTAAGGCAATATCAATGTTAATACCATTACCAAACTGCGTAGGTAAGTCATTTGGCTTCACACTCACAGTGACAAGTTCACCAGCGATACTAAAACTCAGCGTTTCGATACCTGTGAGTAACCGCTCTGAGGCAGCACCATCAAGTGAACACATTAAGTTACTGCCATTTAAGCTATAGACCTCAACCACCTGCGCTGTTGTTGCAGAGCCATCACAAGCAATCACCCCGCTAGGTTGAGTAATGGTAATCGTGCTTTTATCTGCACTGATGGTCGGTGTTAGTTGTGTTTGCTTAATGCTGCGGTTGAATACTTTGCTGGTATAACGGATCACTTCTTGCGCGTTTTCCAGCTCTTTACTCACCTCAATCGTGCTTTTAATCGCTGAGTACGACAAGCTCACTCCCGCTAATAAAAAAGCCCCGGCTGCCAATGCCACCATCAGTTCAACTAAGGTAAAACCCTGAACGCGTTTATTCATGAACATACCGCCGTTAAATCAGGAAAACTGGCATTTAGGCTAATTTGATTTTCTGCATTGTCTGTCATGCGCTTATCAACCCAAGCCACATTAATTTGCATATCATCACTGTAAGTAGCCGGGATGGTCAGTTGATAATCACTCACTTGCGGCGCGAGCGAAGCTCTAAACGTCGCATCTTGGAAAAGTGCGGTATTGGTTTTTTGAATTTCACAAATGCGCGGCCACAAACGCTCAATGGTGTTTTGACCTTGAATGAGTGACACGGTGTAATTAAAGCTATTAGTTGCATATTGCAGCGATTTTAGCTGCGCTGCCGCCAAGCCTAATAATGCGATGCCAGCGATCACCACTGAAATCATCACTTCTAATAATGAAAAGCCTGCCTGCTTATTCATGCACATCCTCGCTGTGAATTTTCTACTAACCAGTTTTGGCCACTTTTAAGCACACACATCACGTAATCTGTGGTATTTGTGTGTTCATCTTTCACTAAAATTTCAGCTTGTTTATCAACTTCGCCACTGGCACTAATGGCTAATGCGACTAAGTTGACAGTAACTCCGCTTTTAGTGACCGAAAATTCTTTTAAAACCGTGTCTACGCCCCCCTCGTTGAGGGTCACTTGCCAGCTACTATTATTAACAACCAGATTGATAGGTTTGTCGCGCTTGACCGCCTCACTACGTGCAAATTTATAAGCACTATTTAACTGATTTGCAGTAGTTACGACGCGATCTTGCAAGATTTGTTGGCTAAAAGACGGAAAAGCCACAGCTGCCATAATGCCGATAACACTCAGCACAACCATTAACTCAATTAAGGTAAACCCTGCAATTCGACGCAAATGTGTTACTCCCAGCAATCAGTAAATGAAGCGCTGTAACTACCATCATGTTTAACGGTTAAGTCTCCACAGCGATCACTTGCTTGCGCCGAGCCCGATTTAGGAGCGGCTTTTAAACTGTAGCCACGATTTTTAAAATCGCTTACAGCACCTGATACTTTATCTGTTGCTGTGTAAGTAAAGGTGTAATAGTCAGTATTTTGAGTTGCAAATGCATTTGGGTAGCCGCCATTTCGTGAATAAATACGTTCGAGGCTGGCGCTGTATTGCAGTAACTCTTGTTGAATATCAGCACGGCGACTACGTTGCATGTGCTCAGTGTATGCAGGCAGTGCTACGCTATACAGAATCCCTAAAATAGCGATCACGATAAGAATTTCTACTAATGTAAAGCCTGTTTGTTTACCCATTCCATGTGGTACTAATGCACTTTTCAACCTCAACCCCTTAATACTTTTTAACCAGCACAATATAAATGACAGCGTTGTCAGTGTCAATTTTAACCAATTTACTTTTACTCATTCGATTATACTAATAAGAAAAATAAAATTAAGAAAAAAGAACGTCTGTTTGTAAAATAGGTAAGATTATAGGATTGGTATTTATGTGTTTTAAATTTAGAAACCAATACTATTGAATGAGTATCGATGAACTCATAGTGGTACAAAACGCTACAATTCATAAATTTCAGGCACAAAAAAGCCGCACATAAGCGCGGCTTTTTTTACTTAATATTGCTATTAAGCTTCAGCGATAACGATTACTTTGATAGTAGCCGATACGTCTGAGTGTACTGCGATTGCTACGTCAAATTCGCCAGTCTCACGGATAGTACCTAGAGGTAAACGAACTTCTGATTTAGCAACTTCAACGCCAACAGCTGAAATAGCTTCAGCGATGTCGCGAGTACCGATAGAACCGAATAACTTGCCTTCGTCACCAGCTTTAGAAACTAGTGTAACTTCAGCTAATGCTTCTAACTTGTCAGCGCGAGCTTGAGCAGCAGCTAGATCTTCAGCGATCTTAGCTTCTAAATCAGCACGACGTGCTTCGAAAGTTTCGATGTTAGCTTTAGTTGCAGGAACTGCCTTACCTTGTGGGAAAAGGAAGTTACGTGCGAAGCCAGATTTAACTACAACCTGGTCACCTAGGCCACCTAGGTTTGCGATCTTGTCTAGTAGAATAACTTGCATGTCTCTACACCTTTTAAAAACTGTTAATCCGCTGCTTACTTATGTAAGTCAGTGTATGGAAGAAGGGCTAAGTAGCGAGCACGCTTGATAGCAGTTGCTAGCTGACGCTGATATTTAGCGCTAGTACCTGTGATACGGCTAGGTACGATTTTGCCACTTTCTGTAACATAGTTTCTAAGAGTAGCTAGATCTTTATAATCGATTTGTTGTACGCCTTCCGCTTTAAAGCGGCAGAACTTACGACGTCTGAAATAACGTGCCATGAGTAAAATTCCTCAAAAAATTCTTTCTATATGTTGAGCATGCAAGACCAATTGGCTTAAGCCGTTTCGGCCTTCGTGACGGTTTAAAAACCCCGTCACTTGCACTTGTTGCCCAACGTGCAATTGTTGAGTCTGTTGTTGCATTGGCGTGCCGCTGGCAACAACTTGAAGCCTGACATAACTATTACGGTTAAGGTCTGCTTCAACTTGCATCGATTTATGTTCAAGAACAAAAATACAATGCGGTATACCAGCAGGGCTTTGACTATATTTTGGGGTTTTACAAACAACCCCAGATAGTGTCAGCTGATTCATATAAGGATTAAGCGGTTGGCTCATCTTTTTGTCTCAACTGCAAGCGCCATGCTTGAACTCAAAACGATTAAGCAGCTGGTGCTTCTTTCTTCTCTTCTTTCGCAAGAGGAGATGCTTCAGTTACAGCGTCTTTAGTACGCATAACTAAGTTACGAAGCACTGCATCGTTGTAGCGGAAAGTAGTTTCTAGCTCGCTGATTACTTCAGTAGGTGCTTCAACGTTCATAAGAACATAATGAGCTTTGTGAAGCTTGTCGATTGGGTAAGCCAATTGACGACGGCCCCAGTCTTCAAGACGGTGGATAGTACCACCAGCTTCAGTGATAGAACCAGTATAACGTTCGATCATACCAGGTACTTGCTCACTCTGATCAGGGTGAACCATGAATACGATTTCGTAATGACGCATGGATATTCCTTACGGTTAATAGAGCCTTCTACCGTTTCGGCCAGTCGGTTTAAGGCAAGGAATTAAATTTAATAAGCCGAAATGAGCGCGCATTTTACGCTTAGATTGATAATTAAGCAAGATAAAACAGCAAACCAAACTAGATATTCTGCTCTAATAAAAATTTCTAAACGCTAAAAACAAAAAACCCAGCCGAGGCTGGGTTTTTGAAATTCTGAAAACTAAAATTACTTGATTTTAGCTTCTTTGAAAATCACGTGTTTACGAGCTTTAGGATCGTATTTTTTGATTTCCATTTTTTCAGGCATGTTACGCTTGTTCTTGTCGGTAGTGTAGAAAAAACCAGTACCAGCAGTTGAAACTAAACGGATCTTATCGCGCATGATTCAGTTCCTTAAACTTTTTCGCCACGAGCACGGATTTCTGTAAGAACCGCGTCGATGCCTTTTTTATCGATAATACGCATACCTTTAGTAGTAGTGCGTAGTGTTACAAAACGTTTTTCACTTTCAACCCAAAAACGGTGAGTTTGTAGGTTAGGTAGGAAACGACGTTTAGTCGCGTTTCTCGCGTGTGAACGGTGGTTACCAACCGCTGGACGCTTACCTGTAACTTGACATACTTTAGACATGTCTATATATCTCCAATAACTTCGCTCGAGCTTAATTTTCCCTTAGGCCAGTATTTGTGCCCCGGGATAAATCGAAGGGCGCTCTTTATACAGCTTATACAGGCAAAGATCAAGTAACAGATCTTATCCAATCAGCTCATGTGTAAATTTGATAGCGGCTAATTATAATGATCGAAAGCCCTTAGGGAAAGTAAAAACTGCATTTAAATTAAACTAATTTCTAAAATCAGCCTAAACTGCTCATTTTTAACACACTCTCTAAGCTATCAGGCTTTATATAAGCCCTCTTTCGGCAAACGACACACAATTTTCACCACCCACAATGATGTGATCCAGCACATTTATATCGATTAAGGCTAAAGCTTGCTGCAATTTAGTGGTGATCAATTTATCAGCCTGACTAGGCTCAGCAACTCCACTTGGGTGATTATGAGCAAGTATCAGTGCCGCCGCATTATTACGTAGTGCTGCTTTAACCACTTCGCGTGGGTATACAGATGCGGCATTTATAGTGCCGTAAAAAAGTACTTCGTCTTTAATTAGCTGGTTTTGACTATCTAAGTACAGCACCATAAATACCTCTTGCTGTAAGCCACGCAACTGAATAGTTAAATAGTCATACACAGCTTGCGGTGAATTAAATAATGCTTCGCGCTTACATTGCTCAAGCATATAGCGCCGGCTTAGTTCAAGTACCGCTTGAAGCTGTACATATTTAGCAGATCCTAAACCCTTTTGAGCGCAAAACTCTTGCTCAGATGCATTAAATAAGTCGTGCAACGTGCTGTTAATATTGAGTAGATGCTCCGCCAGCTCAATGGCATTCATACCCGGCACACCGGTACGTAAAAATATCGCTAGTAGCTCTGCATCTGAGAGTGCTTTGGCACCTTGGGCAAGTAACTTTTCCCGCGGCCTTGCTGATAAAGGTAAATCGGTTAATGGCATTGCTTCATCCTTAAAACAACTATTCCATTTATTAAACTGTACTATAAAATCCAGTTTTTGCCTGTCAGTAAAAAAGAAAACTTCATGCTATCGGTAAAGATTTGCTATCGTTAGCCCATATCGACAAAGGTTAAATTTCACGTAATGACAAAATCAGTAAATAAAAAAATCCTGCTAGGTATGAGTGGTGGTATTGCAGCCTATAAATGTGCAGAACTTGTTCGCCGTTTAAAAGATCAAGGCTGTGAAGTAAAAGTCGTCATGACCGACTCAGCAAAACACTTTATTACTCCTTTAACTATGCAAGCAGTTAGCGGTGAAATTGTTTCTGATTCATTACTCGACCCCGCAGCAGAAGCCGCAATGGGTCATATCGAATTTGCCAAATGGGCAGACCTTATTTTAGTTGCCCCTGCAACCAGCAATATTTTAGCGAAAATGGCGATGGGTATTGCGGATGACTTACTGACGACCCTACTACTCGCCACCCCAGCAAAAGTGGCGGTTGCACCTGCAATGAACCAACAAATGTATGCCCACCCTGCTACACAAGCAAATCTTGCCACACTTAGCGAACGTGGCGTGGCTATTTGGGGCCCAGGTAAAGGCGAGCAAGCTTGTGGTGATGTAGGCGCAGGGCGCATGTTAGAGCCTCATGAGTTAGTCGCGCTTTGTACACAACCTGAAGTAGAGCCATTACTTGCAGGCAAAACCATCACGATTACTGCAGGACCAACTCGAGAAGCCCTTGACCCAGTTCGCTATATCTCTAATCACAGCTCTGGCAAAATGGGCTATGCCCTTGCAGAGGCTGCGCTTGCGCTAGGTGCAAAGGTAAACCTGATTTCAGGCCCCGTGACAATTAAAGCACCTGCTAATGCCCTGCTCACTAATATAGAAAGTGCTGAGCAATTGCACACCGCCTCAATGAAGCTAGCCGTGCAATCAGATGCATTTATCGGCTGTGCGGCAGTAGCTGATTACCGTGCAGCTGCAATTCATGAGCAAAAGATGAAAAAGCAAGGCGATGAGCTGACCCTCACTTTAGTTAAGAACCCAGACGTCATCGCTAACGTCGCTGCACTGAACGAAAATCGCCCTTATACCGTTGGCTTTGCGGCAGAAACTCAAGATGTTGCAAGCTATGCTCAAGGTAAATTAAAGAACAAAAATCTCGATATGATCTGCGCAAATGACGTATCAAAAGAAGGTCTTGGCTTTAATTCTGATCATAATGCTTTAACACTTTTCTGGCACAATGAGCAGCTAGATTTAGCAATGGGAAGTAAAAAAGATTTGGCCATGAGCGTGATGACTGAGCTTGCCAAGCGTTTGTAAAAATGCTGGAAAGAAACTGAATAAAACATTAACATAAGCCACTCATTTGCACAAAAAATGGCTTGTCTGACTCCCAACAGCGCAAGTAATAAATTATAAGAAAGGAATGGTCATGCCTGCGACAAAAAGAAGTAATCGCAAAGAGCAGATTCTGCAAGCACTCGCACAAATGTTAGAAACCAGCCCAGGTCAACGTATCACAACCGCAAAACTCGCGGCTGAAGTAGGTGTGTCTGAAGCTGCGTTATATCGTCATTTCCCGAGTAAAGCACGGATGTTTGAGGGCCTAATCGAGTTTATTGAAGATACCCTGTTATCACGCATTAACCTCATTTTAGAAAATGAGAAAGAAAGCCAAACACGTGTGTACAATATTTTACTGTTATTGTTAGCCTTCGCTGAGAAAAACCCGGGCATTACCCGCATTTTGACCGGTGATGCCTTACAAGGTGAACAAGAGCGTTTACGTGAACGTGTACAAGGCTTATTTGAAAAGCTAGAAACTCAGTTCAAGCAAGTGCTACGTGAGCGCAAACTGCGCGAAGGCAAAGCATTCCAGTCAGACGAAACCACCCTAGCCAACTTCTTACTCGCCTACGTAGAAGGTAAGATGAATCAATTCGTGCGCAGCGACTTTAAAGCAAAACCAAGTGCACAATTTGAAAAACAATGGCCAGAGTTACAAAAAATTTGGTTGTAGTGAGTTGTTAGGGGAAAGAGTAAAGTTAGCGAGTTGCTAGAGTAAACTTGGAGCTGTCAGCTATCAGATTGAATTCCAAACAGTTAGCGAGCTTCTAGGGGAAAGAGTAAAGTTAGCAAGCTGCTTTCTAACTTTCCCTTTTCTAACTACTACCTTTGATTCGCATTATTAATTGCTCTGATTAAGCCCGCTAACATCATTGATAATTCCTGCGTTTCTATTATCCATTTATTTGCCACCTCAGTGCTAACCTCACCAACCTGAAGCGATATATAGAGCTGTGATCTTAGCTCACCACAACTTCCTTTTGCATAGTAAAGAAAACGCACACAATCCTTTGAAGACATCCGCTCATAGCCCTCTGCTATATTCGATGAAATAGACAAGCTAGAGCGCTTAATTTGGTCTTTCAAGCAATATTCACGACTCGATTTAAAGTGTTGAAAAATTGCAATTGCTAACGTAGCAGAACGCTTCCAAACATCTAGTTTTTCAAATTTCATTTTAAATATCCTTATTTAAAACATATTTCTACTTATAGCCTAACAACTCCCATATTCCAACTCCCCTCTCACAACTTTCCCCTTTCCCCTTTC
>NZ_PNCP01000229.1:0-420 GCF_005886115.1 Pseudoalteromonas sp. S4492 | reverse complement strand
ATAACTATGGCAATGATACGCTGCAGAATAGAATACAAAGAGTGGCTAATCGGACACCGTAGCAGTAGAAAAAGGCCATTAGCGCACTTTGACTGTCAGAATGGATCACCAGACACTGTATTTAATAGAAAAACAGCGTCTGTACAATCAATCATTGAGTCTGAAGATTTGGAGCCGAATGAAAGAGCGATGAGAATTTTTTCGTCTTCATTTTGGGTTTTTCTACAGATTCGTTAGGTGCTGCTTGGCCACTGCAAATTATCGTCCAAAAGAAGTCTCATAAGGCAACCTCATGAATCTCAGAGTTTTTCTTATGCTCATATTATGTTGCTGCCTCCACACAAGCATAATTAAAGCCAACACTGAATTTATTTTGACTTACCTTGATCCCGAAATAGGTGGTGCTGGATTCAAGCAATA
>NZ_PNCP01000228.1:0-324 GCF_005886115.1 Pseudoalteromonas sp. S4492 | reverse complement strand
TCGCGGAGCATCATAACGCTCAAGCGCTGCTCCCTGAGGCCTTAACACTAACTGCCAGAGCTGCAAGGCTCTGGCACGAAATGCTCCGGCGCACTGCAACAAATAATAGCGCCACATACGATAGAAGGTTTCATCATACTGCTTCTTAGGAAAATCCTTCAGCAATTCAGGCCATTGTTATTATTTCAAGAAATAAACCTGCTCCTTAGCTAGAATCCACTGTGGCTTTTCCATGGTTTTCTCGAGAACAAGCTCACCCATCCCAACCGGACATGCAAAATGCCCCTCTTCATGATGGCCTATAAAAATGACTCTCTGATTAAC
>NZ_PNCP01000227.1:0-445 GCF_005886115.1 Pseudoalteromonas sp. S4492 | reverse complement strand
ATTCTGCTACGAGCAGCTGGGGAAGTTGATTCTCCATTGGCTAAAGCTGGAACGCTATACCCTCTGCATGGATCGGACCTACTGGCAGTATGGAAGCAAACACGTCAATTATCTGGTGGTCTCTGTCGCCTGGCAAGGTGCTTCTATTCCGCTGGTCTGGATTTGCCTGACAAAAAATGGGGGTAACTCAAATGCCAGAGAGCGAATAGAACTCATGGAGAAGGTTCTCAAGCTGATTCCTGCAGACAAAATTGACGGCCTTCTGGCTGATCGTGAGTTTATCGGCCACGACTGGTTTGAGTGGTTGGAGCAGCAAGGAATTTTGTGTCGACTCAGGATTCGCTGCAATATCCCGGTTCTGGGTAAAAACGGCAAAGATATACCGGCCAGCCATCTGTTCAGGAATATCAAGCTCAACCAAAGCATCACTTGGCACAGTAAGCGC
>NZ_PNCP01000226.1:0-294 GCF_005886115.1 Pseudoalteromonas sp. S4492 | reverse complement strand
GGTTATTATTTTTTGACGGTTTAAAGGGTTGCGGAGGTCGGGCTGATACAGGGAAAAGTTTATTCACAGGAGCCGTTATTCGATTCGTCTTTCTGTTGGTGAAAGTCGGATTGAATAACAGCTATTAACTTACTTCTGTTGTTCAAGCAGGGTATGAAGGAGCTCTGCTTTTTTCCAGTCAGATTCGGTATCGATGTCCTGGGCGCATTCTTCCGGCAGAACAATAGAGTAAGTGTTTGGGCCAAAAAAAGGTTTTTGTTTGCTAAAGGCTTCAGCGGTCCCCCAATAGAACTG
>NZ_PNCP01000225.1:0-233 GCF_005886115.1 Pseudoalteromonas sp. S4492 | reverse complement strand
AATACAACCGCTGACCTCCAGCATATCAAGGAGTGCTGGTATTGCCGTAATCTCATTACTTTTCTCGGATGTTTTCAGCTGTCCCAACACTATGCCAGTAGCACTGGCCCACGCATTCACCATATGGATGGCAGCTTTGTCATCCTGTTTGTCGTAAGATCGTCGCAAGGTTTTACCGTCGATAGCGATCACTTCACCATGGGTTCGCTCTGCTACGGCACTGACCCACTGAA
>NZ_PNCP01000224.1:0-222 GCF_005886115.1 Pseudoalteromonas sp. S4492 | reverse complement strand
GGCGCTCAGCAGCATTGTGAAGGGGGAGTTTGATGCTTCTCATGACAGTAAAGAAGTTGAAGGTCATTCAGCATTCTTTAACCAGCTTGAAGGTGAGCATGCTTCGGAGTTTTCTCAAGATCGAATCTTTGACCAAGTGACTGCTTCTAGAAGTTGGCAGGACAAATATCGACACATTATGCTGCTTGGGAAAAAACTACCTTCCCTGCCTGAAAGAATGAG
>NZ_PNCP01000223.1:0-246 GCF_005886115.1 Pseudoalteromonas sp. S4492 | reverse complement strand
TCTTATCAATCTCATCATCAACCGCATTCAGCTCCTTTTGTTTTTTGATGGGGCTTTTCCATTTAAATGGCTTAAGAATCTTCTTGTTTATTAAGAAGTCTGCAAGATTCTTTAAACCTCTGCCAGCAGTATAGGCTGCACCTTGCCCTAGATTTTCTCTTGCGGCTTGAGCAAATCTATCGAAATCAGTAGAGTTCAGCTTTGTTAGATCGATATCCTTAGCATCTCCCAAAACAGAATGAATGG
>NZ_PNCP01000222.1:0-439 GCF_005886115.1 Pseudoalteromonas sp. S4492 | reverse complement strand
GGCCCCATCAGTTCCAGCTCTTCATGGATATGGTCCGGGTTCATGGGGTGCATAGCTGCCAAATAGGGTGTTGCCTGCTTCATCATCTCCCAGGTATCACTACAGCGCTGATATCGGGGATCTGTGCCATCTGATAGAAGTTCTTCACCGGGAACTGGCACTGGTTCATAAGACTCCCAAAGTGGCAGAGCTCTGAGACGTTGATCGGAGGCCATCAAATTTAAAAGATGAGTGGTGCCTGAACGTGGCAACCCAGCCACAATGATCGGCTTTTCAATCTTTATGTCATGAATTTCCGGGTGTTTTTTCAATACGTCATGAATCAATAAACGACTGCTGGCATGCTGAACCAACTTGTTAAACAGGCTCATCCTTCCAATCTGCCTAAGACCAGAGTCGCTGTTCCACTCATTAACAAGAAGATCCAGGCGTTCAAGAA
>NZ_PNCP01000221.1:0-366 GCF_005886115.1 Pseudoalteromonas sp. S4492 | reverse complement strand
CAGTATTGCTGCAGGACATGGACAAACTGACTCTGGCAGTGGGTTCAAAACAATTCCTGAACCCCCAGAACTATTTGTGGGGTGACTTTGCTGCCGCAGCTGTGCTGACAGGCTTGCCCATTACACTGATCTTCCTGTTGGCTCAGCGTTATCTGGTCAGTGGCCTGACCTCAGGCGGTGTTAAAGGTTAAACAGCCATGAGCGAAGAAAATGATTTCGTCACCCTCGGGGATGAAATCATTTTCTCGGTAAACGAATGATCTGGATTAATGCCCATAGTGCGGAAAAAGAATTATGGCTGAAGTAAAACTGGTTAACCTCGACAAAAGCTACGACGACGGTAAAAGCTACGTTCTGAGAAATATT
>NZ_PNCP01000220.1:0-349 GCF_005886115.1 Pseudoalteromonas sp. S4492 | reverse complement strand
CCCACTCTCCCTTCAGCATTCTTGTAGCTCTGCTGAAGCTCTGCCAGCCTGGCTCTCTCTTGCTCCAATTCATTTTCAAGTTGCTGGTAACTGTCCAGATATTCCTGACGTTGCTGCAGCAACTGTTGATTCTTCTGTTCCAAAGCAGAAAATGCCTGCTGAGCAAACTGTTCATGATTCACATAGGCAGCCTGAAGCTGGCTTTGCAAATTATCTATATGCTGACCAGAAGCGATCACCTGAGTCTGGAGCTGTGCAATCGTGAAACCCTTTTCACCCAACATTCGGGTTTGCTCATTCATCTGGAGTTGAAGCTGTCTATTCAGAGCTTCCAGTTCATTTAACCTGG